>NZ_RAZO01000220.1:18295-26547 GCF_004307535.1 Pseudomonas sp. Sample_9 | reverse complement strand
GGCGACAACGACACGCTGGCGGCGCTGGTGGCCAATCTGGTCGAGGCCGATCTGCTGGTGATCCTTACCGATCGCGACGGCATGTTCGACGCCGATCCGCGCAACAATCCCGAAGCGCAGCTGATTTATGAAGCGCGCGCCGATGATCCGACGCTGGATGCGGTCGCCGGCGGTACCGGCGGTGCGTTGGGGCGTGGCGGCATGCAGACCAAGCTGCGCGCGGCGCGACTGGCAGCGCGTTCCGGTGCGCACACCATCATCGTCGGCGGGCGGCTTGAGCGTGTGCTCGATCGCCTGAAGGCGGGCGAGCGCATCGGCACACTGCTATCCCCTGAGCGCGGCATGCTCGCGGCGCGCAAGCAGTGGCTGGCCGGGCATCTGCAAACCCGTGGCACCCTGGTGCTGGATGAGGGGGCGGTGTCGGCGTTGTCCAAGGGCAACAAAAGCCTGCTGCCGGTGGGTGTGAAACTGGTTCAAGGCAGCTTCCGTCGCGGTGAGATGGTCGTCTGTGTGGCCCCGGATGGTCGGGAGATCGCTCGGGGTCTGGCTAATTACAGCGCCCTTGAAGCGCAAAAAATCATCGGTCAGTCGTCGGATGCGATTGTCGGTTTGCTCGGTTACATGGCGGAGCCGGAACTGGTTCACCGTGACAACCTGATTCTGGTCTAAGGAAAATTCGATGCGTGTAGCGAAAGGATTGTTGGGCCTGCTGATGGCCATGCCATTGCTGGCCTCGGCCGAGGAAATCGGTCAGGTGTCGACGGTGTTCAAGTTTGTCGGGCCGAATGACCGGATCGTGGTCGAGGCATTCGACGATCCGAAGGTCGAAGGCGTGACCTGCTACCTGTCGCGCGCCAAGACGGGCGGAGTGAAGGGTGGTCTTGGTCTGGCCGAGGATCGTGCCGAAGCCTCGATCGCTTGTCGTCAGGTCGGGCCGATCAAGTTCAAGGGTGAGTTGAAGGACGGCGACGAGGTATTCAAGGAGCGCACCTCGCTGGTGTTCAAGACCATGCAGGTGGTGCGTTTCCTCGACAAGAAGCGCAACACGCTGGTGTATCTGGTCTACAGCGATCGCTTGATCGAGGGTAGCCCGCAGAATGCCGTGACTGCCATCCCGATCCTGCCATGGGTGCCGGTCCAGCAATAAGCGTCACCAATCCGAACTGTGGGGGCGAGCCTGCTCGCGAAGAGGTCATGTCGGTCGATAGAAATATCAACTGACAGATCGCATTCGCGAGCAGGCTCGCTCCCACATTTTTTTGCCTGTTGCTTGTTAAATCACAGGCAATAAAAAACCGACCCTGAGGTCGGTTTTTTAATGACTACGTCGATTAAGCGGCTTCTTTCAGCGCTTTGACGTGGCCATTCAGACGGCTCTTATGACGAGCAGCCTTGTTCTTGTGGATGATGCCTTTATCGGCCATACGGTCGATAACTGGCACAGCCAGAACGTATGCAGCTTGAGCTTTTTCAGCGTCTTTTGCGTCGATGGCCTTAACTACATTCTTGATGTAGGTACGAACCATGGAACGCAGGCTGGCGTTGTGGCTGCGACGCTTCTCAGCCTGTTTTGCACGTTTTTTGGCGGAAGGTGAGTTGGCCACCGTCGAGCTCCTCGAAAGACTTTTTAGGAAATAGCAAACAAAATAGGCCGCGAATCATGCCGATGAAGACTTGTCTTGTCAAGGGCACTTGAATCGTTCCGCTAAGTGGTAGGTATAAAGAGGCGGGATATTTATTTCCGGCGCTTGACCTGTAAACTCGCGAGCTTTGGCTCTGTGCTGTTGCGGCGCGGAGTATCGCACAAGTAGGCGCATTGTTCGCCTGCTGTTTATCGACAGGCACAAACTCTCTCAATGAATCTGCTCAAATCGTTGGCCGCCGTCAGCTCTATCACGATGCTTTCCCGGATTCTGGGTTTTGTTCGTGACACGCTGATCGCGCGGACATTCGGCGCCGGGATGGCCACGGATGCCTTCTTTATTGCGTTCAAACTGCCCAACCTGCTGCGGCGCATTTTCGCCGAGGGGGCGTTTTCCCAGGCGTTCGTGCCGATCCTTGCCGAATATAAAAGCCAGCAGGGCGAAGAGGCGACGCGCACCTTTATCGCCTATGTGTCGGGCCTGCTGACGCTGGTGTTGGCGGTTGTAACGGCGCTGGGCATGATCGCTGCGCCTTGGGTGATCTGGGCCACGGCCCCCGGTTTTACCGATACCCCGGAGAAATTCCAGCTCACTTCCGATCTGTTACGGGTGACCTTTCCTTATATATTGCTGATCTCGCTGTCGTCGCTGGCCGGCGCGATCCTCAACACCTGGAACCGCTTCTCGGTGCCGGCCTTCGTGCCGACTCTGCTCAACGTCAGCATGATCGTGTTTTCGCTGTTCCTCACGCCGTACTTCGATCCACCGGTCATGGCCCTTGGCTGGGCGGTGCTGGTCGGCGGTCTGGCGCAGTTGCTGTATCAGCTGCCGCACCTGAAAAAGATCGGCATGCTCGTGCTGCCGCGCCTGAACTTGCGCGACAGCGGCGTGTGGCGGGTGATGAAGCAGATGCTGCCGGCGATTCTCGGTGTTTCGGTGAGCCAGATTTCATTGATCATCAACACCATTTTCGCCTCGTTTCTGGTCGCAGGTTCAGTGTCCTGGATGTACTACGCCGACCGCTTGATGGAATTGCCGTCGGGCGTGTTGGGCGTGGCACTCGGCACGATTCTGCTGCCAACGCTCGCCAAGACCTACGCCAGCAAGGATCGCCACGAGTATTCGCGGATCCTCGATTGGGGGCTGCGCCTGTGCTTTGTGCTGGTGCTGCCGTGCGCATTGGCGCTGGGGATTCTTGCTGAACCGCTGACTGTTTCATTGTTTCAGTACGGCCAGTTCAGTGGCTTTGATGCCGAGATGACCCAGCGTGCGCTGATTGCCTATTCTGTCGGCCTGCTCGGGATTATCGTGATCAAAGTGCTGGCGCCGGGCTTTTATGCGCAACAGAACATTCGCACCCCGGTGAAAATTGCAATTTTTACGCTGGTCTGCACGCAGTTGTTCAACCTGGCGTTGATCGGCCCACTGGCCCACGCCGGCCTTGCCTTAGCGATCAGTGCCGGTGCTTGCCTGAACGCCGGGCTGCTGTTCTATCAACTGCGCAAGCAGAAGATGTATCAACCGCAGCCCGGCTGGGGCAAATTCGGCTTCAAGCTGGTCGTTGCAGTGACCGTGATGTCGGCGGTGTTGCTGGCCGGCATGCATTTCATGCCCGCGTGGGATGAGGGGCATATGCTCGAGCGCTTCCTGCGCCTGGGCGCGCTGGTGGTGGCCGGTGTGGTGGCGTATTTCGGTATGTTGCTGCTGCTGGGTTTCCGTCTGCGCGACTTCAATCGCAAGGCCTTGAGCTGAGGTTTCAGCCTTCATGAGCAGGCATGGGCCGGCGGTTTTGTCGGCTCGTTCACTTTGCGTTACGGTGTTGCCTGTCGTCGGCCGTCGGGTGTGGTTATAATCGACCACTTTATGAGCAAGAAGCGCGTTATGCAGCTGGTTCGAGGCCTCCACAACTTGCGCCCCCAGCATCGGGGCTGCGTCGCCACTATTGGCAACTTTGACGGTGTTCACCGTGGTCACCAGGCTATCCTGGCCCGGCTGCGTGAGCGTGCGCTCGAGTTGGGCGTACCCAGCTGCGTGGTGATTTTCGAGCCGCAGCCACGGGAGTTCTTTGCTCCCGACACCGCACCGGCGCGTCTGGCGCGGTTGCGCGACAAGCTGCAATTGCTGGCCGCTGAAGGCGTCGACCGGGTCTTGTGCCTGGCCTTCAATCAGCGCTTGAGCAAGCTCAGCGCCAGTGAATTCGTCGATACCATTCTGGTCGATGGCCTTGGCGTGCAGCATCTGGAGGTCGGTGACGATTTCCGTTTCGGTTGCGACCGCCTCGGCGATTTCGACTTTCTGATGCAGGCCGGGCAGGTTCACGGTTTCACTGTCGAAGCTGCGCAAACCGTTGAGCTGGACGGCATTCGCGTCAGCAGCACGCAGGTGCGCAACGCCTTGGCTGCGGCCGATTTTGCCTTGGCCGAACGCTTGCTCGGCCGTCCGTACCGCATCGCCGGTCGCGTGCTGCATGGTCAGAAACTGGCCCGGCAACTGGGCACGCCCACTGCCAACATTCAACTCAAGCGTCGTCGCGTGCCGTTTACCGGGGTGTATCTGGTGAATGTCGACATCGACGGCAAGACCTGGCCCGGCGTCGCCAATATCGGCGTGCGCCCCACGGTGCAAGGAGATGGCAAAGCCCACCTCGAGGTCCATCTGTTAGATTTTGCCGGCGATCTGTATGACCGGCGTTTGACGGTGGTTTTCCACCAAAAGCTGCGTGAAGAGCAGCGCTTCGCCTCTCTGGAGGCATTGAAAACGGCGATCAATGCGGATGTCGCCACCGCCCGTGCACTAGCCGCACCTAGCGCCCATCGCTAATGAAGAGCCTTAAATGACCGACTATAAAGCCACGCTAAACCTTCCGGACACCGCCTTCCCAATGAAGGCCGGCCTGCCACAGCGCGAACCGCAGATCCTGCAGCGCTGGGACAGTATTGGCCTGTACGGAAAGTTGCGCGAGATTGGCAAGGATCGTCCGAAGTTCGTCCTGCACGACGGCCCTCCGTACGCCAACGGCACGATCCACATCGGTCACGCACTGAACAAGATTCTCAAGGACATGATCATCCGCTCGAAAACCCTGTCGGGTTTCGACGCGCCGTACGTCCCGGGCTGGGACTGCCACGGCCTGCCGATCGAGCACAAGGTTGAAGTGACCCACGGCAAGAACCTCGGCGCGGATAAGACCCGCGAGCTGTGCCGTGCCTACGCCACCGAGCAGATCGAAGGGCAGAAGTCCGAGTTCATCCGTCTCGGCGTGCTGGGCGACTTCGCCAACCCGTACAAGACCATGAACTTTACGAACGAGGCCGGTGAAATCCGCGCCCTCGCCGAAATCGTCAAGGGTGGCTTTGTCTTCAAGGGCCTCAAGCCGGTGAACTGGTGCTTCGATTGCGGTTCGGCTCTGGCTGAAGCGGAAGTCGAGTACGAGAACAAGAAGTCGTCGACCATCGACGTTGCGTTCCCGATCGCTGACGAGGCCAAACTGGCTGCGGCGTTCGGTCTGGCCTCGCTGAGCAAACCTGCTGCGATCGTGATCTGGACCACCACCCCGTGGACCATCCCGGCCAACCAGGCGCTGAACGTGCACCCGGAATTCAACTACGCCCTGGTCGATATCGGCGACAAGCTGCTGGTGCTGGCTGAAGAGCTGGTCGAAGCCTGCCTGGCGCGCTACGGCGTGGAAGGTTCGGTCATCGCCACCACCACCGGTAAAGAACTTGAGCTGATCAACTTCCGTCACCCGTTCTATGATCGTCTGTCGCCGGTGTACCTGGCTGACTACGTCGAACTGGGCGCTGGCACCGGCGTGGTTCACTCCGCCCCGGCCTACGGCGTTGACGACTTCGTGACCTGCAAGAAATACGGCATGGTCAACGACGACATCCTCAACCCGGTGCAGAGCAACGGCGTGTACGTGCCGTCGCTGGAATTCTTCGGCGGCCAGTTCATCTGGAAGGCCAACCCGGCCATCGTGGAAAAACTGACCGAAGTCGGTGCGCTGATGCACACCACCGTCATCGAACACAGCTACATGCACTGCTGGCGCCACAAGACCCCGCTGATCTACCGCGCCACCGCGCAGTGGTTCATCGGCATGGACAAGGAGCCAACCAGCGGCGACACCCTGCGCGTGCGCTCGCTCAAAGCCATCGAGGACACCAAGTTCGTTCCGGCCTGGGGCCAGGCGCGTCTGCACTCGATGATCGCCAATCGTCCGGACTGGTGCATCTCGCGTCAGCGCAACTGGGGCGTGCCGATCCCGTTCTTCCTCAACAAGGAAAGCGGCGAGCTGCACCCGCGTACCGTCGAGCTGATGGAGGAAGTCGCCAAACGCGTTGAAGTCGAAGGTATCGAAGCCTGGTTCAAACTCGACGCTGCCGAACTGCTCGGTGATGAAGCGCCGCAGTACGACAAGATCAGCGACACCCTCGACGTCTGGTTCGACTCGGGCACCACGCACTGGCACGTTCTGCGCGGTTCGCACCCGATGGGCCACGAGAGCGGCCCGCGTGCCGACCTCTACCTGGAAGGTTCCGACCAGCACCGTGGCTGGTTCCACTCCTCGTTGCTGACCGGTTGCGCCATCGACAACCACGCGCCGTACCGCGAACTGCTGACTCACGGCTTCACCGTCGACGAGTCCGGGCGCAAGATGTCCAAATCGCTGGGCAACGTGATCGCGCCGCAGAAGGTCAACGACACCCTGGGCGCCGACATCATGCGTCTGTGGGTCGCTTCGACCGACTACTCCGGCGAAATGGCGGTGTCCGAGCAGATCCTGCAGCGCAGCGCCGATGCCTACCGTCGTATCCGTAACACCGCGCGCTTCCTGCTTTCCAACCTGACCGGTTTCAACCCGGCCACCGACCTGCTGCCGGCTGAAGACATGCTGGCGCTGGATCGCTGGGCGGTGGATCGCACGCTGCTGCTGCAACGCGAGTTGCAAGAGCACTACGGCGAATACCGTTTCTGGAATGTGTACTCGAAGATCCACAACTTCTGCGTGCAGGAGCTGGGTGGTTTTTACCTCGACATCATCAAGGACCGCCAGTACACCACCGGCGCCGACAGCAAGGCCCGGCGCTCGTGCCAGACCGCGCTGTTCCACATCTCCGAAGCGCTGGTGCGCTGGATCGCGCCGATCCTCGCCTTCACTGCTGACGAACTGTGGCAATACCTGCCGGGCGAGCGTAACGAGTCGGTCATGCTCAACACCTGGTACGAAGGCCTGACCGAGCTGCCGGAAGGCTTCGAGCTGGGGCGCGCCTACTGGGATCGCATCATGGAAGTGAAGGTTGCGGTCAACAAAGAGATGGAAATCCAGCGCGCGGCGAAAGCCGTCGGTGGCAACCTGCAGGCCGAAGTGACGCTGTTTGCCGAAGAGGCGCTGAGCGCCGATCTGGCCAAGCTGAGCAACGAATTGCGCTTTGTCCTGATCACCTCGACTGCCAGCGTCGCACCATTCGTGCAGGCTCCGGCCGATGCAGTGGCTACCGAAGTCAGCGGTCTGAAACTGAAGATCGTCAAGTCGGCGTTCCCGAAATGCGCACGTTGCTGGCATTGCCGTGAAGACGTCGGCGTGAACCCGGAACATCCGGAAATCTGCGGGCGTTGCGTCGACAACATCAGCGGCGCTGGCGAGGTTCGTCACTATGCCTGATGCCATTGGCCGTTTCGGACGGCTGAGCTGGCTGTGGTTGAGCTTGCTGGTTCTGGTCATTGACCAGGCCAGCAAGTACTACTTCGAAAGCAAGCTCGAAATGTTCCAGCAGATCGTGATCATTCCCGATCTGTTCAGCTGGACGCTGGCCTACAACACCGGCGCTGCCTTCAGCTTCCTCGCCGACAGCTCCGGCTGGCAGCGCTGGCTGTTTGCGCTGATCGCGATTGTGGTCAGTGCGGTGCTGGTGGTCTGGCTCAAGCGTTTGGGTCGCAACGACACCTGGCTGGCCGTCGCCCTGGCGCTGGTGCTGGGTGGCGCGCTGGGCAACCTGTATGACCGCGTTGCCCTGGGCCATGTGATCGACTTCATCCTGGTGCACTGGCAGAACCGCTGGTATTTCCCCGCGTTCAACATTGCCGACAGCGCGATTACCGTTGGCGCGATCATGCTGGCACTGGACATGTTCAAATCGAAGAAAACCGAAGAGGCTGCTCATGACTGAACCGCTATCGACTGAGCAACGCATCGGCCAGAACACCGAAGTCACCCTGCACTTTGCCTTGCGCCTGGAAAACGGTGACACCGTCGACAGTACCTTCGACAAGGCGCCGGCAACCTTCAAGGTCGGCGACGGCAACCTGCTGCCGGGTTTCGAAGCCGCCCTGTTCGGCTTCAAGGCCGGCGACAAGCGCACTCTGACCGTCGAGCCGGGAAACGCTTTCGGTCAGCCGAACCCGCAGAACGTGCAGACCATCCCGCGTTCGCAGTTCACCGACATGGAGTTGTCGCCGGGTCTGCTGGTGATCTTCAACGATGCGGCCAATACTGAATTGCCAGGAGTGGTGAAGGAATTCGATGACACGCAAGTGACCGTCGACTTCAACCACCCGCTGGCGGGCAAGACGCTGACCTTTGACGTGGAAATCATTTCCGTCAAAGCG
>NZ_RAZO01000220.1:0-18195 GCF_004307535.1 Pseudomonas sp. Sample_9 | reverse complement strand
CCCGCTGGCGGGCAAGACGCTGACCTTTGACGTGGAAATCATTTCCGTCAAAGCGCTATAACTGACTGTATAAGGTCAAATGTGGGAGCGAGCCTGCTCGCGAAAGCGGTGTGTCAACCAACAGAAATGTTGCAGGTGATGGCCCCTTCGCGAGCAGGCTCGCTCCCACAGTCTGTTTTCCATTGTTTTCGCGCGCAAGACACGAGGCACAGCATGCAAATCAAACTCGCCAACCCCCGTGGCTTCTGCGCCGGTGTGGACCGGGCGATCGAAATCGTCAACCGCGCCCTGGAAGTCTTCGGGCCGCCGATCTATGTGCGTCACGAAGTGGTGCACAACAAGTTCGTCGTCGAAGACCTGCGCAGCCGTGGCGCGATTTTCGTCGAAGAGCTCGATCAGGTACCCGATGACGTGATCGTCATCTTCAGCGCCCACGGTGTTTCGCAAGCCGTGCGCAACGAAGCCGCCGGTCGTGGCCTGAAGGTTTTCGATGCAACCTGCCCGCTGGTCACCAAGGTGCACATCGAAGTCGCCAAATACAGCCGCGACGGTCGCGAGTGCATCCTGATCGGCCACGCCGGTCACCCGGAAGTCGAAGGCACCATGGGCCAGTACGATGCCAGCAATGGCGGCGCGATCTACCTCGTTGAAGACGAAAAGGACGTGGCCGCATTGCAGGTGCGTGATCCGGAAAGACTCGCCTTCGTCACCCAGACCACGTTGTCGATGGACGATACCAGCCGCGTCATCGATGCCCTGCGCACGCGCTTCCCCGCCATCGGTGGCCCGCGCAAGGACGATATCTGCTACGCCACCCAAAACCGCCAGGACGCCGTCAAGCAACTGGCCGACGAGTGCGACGTGGTGCTGGTGGTGGGCAGCCCGAACAGTTCCAACTCCAACCGTCTGCGTGAACTGGCTGAGCGCATGGCGACCCCGGCGTACCTGATCGACGGTGCCGAGGACCTGCAACAGAGCTGGTTCGACGGCGTCGAGCGCATCGGCATTACCGCTGGCGCCTCGGCGCCGGAAGTGCTGGTCCGGGGCGTGATTCAGCAATTGCAGGCCTGGGGCGCGACTGGTGCCGACGAGCTGGCTGGCCGTGAGGAGAACATCACGTTCTCGATGCCGAAAGAGCTGCGCGTCCGTTCGATCTGACGCTTCTGCCTTTGTCGCACAGCGCCTGTTCAGTCTCCTGACTGCCCAGGCGCACGCGACCGGTCGCCGCCAGCACGATCTGCCGCTGGCTGACCGGTTCGCGCGGCGAGCAGACGTGTATCGTCCCCGCCTGAAATCGCCGCCCCGGCATCAGCGGCTGCCCCAAATGACTGAACCGCACATAGCGGCTCACCCACCAGTTGCCGACAATCGGCACCTTCGCCTCACTGGCGCGTTCAACCAGCAGCGGATTGCTGCTGTCCTCCGGACCCTTGCCGCTTCGATCCAGAATGATCCGCCAACCCTGACTCCAGTCGCCGTCGATGCCATGGATCACCACGCTCTGATTGTGCGTGATCGCCAGTGTGCGAGCGTGGCGGATGCCTTCGAGCAGCGACTGCGCGGCGTGATCGCGTTGAGTCGCTTGCTTGAGCGTGGCGAACGCCGGGCTGACCAGCAGCAGAACAATTGCGCCAATCGCCAGTCCCATAAGCAGTTCAATCAGGCTGAAACCGTGTTGCGGCATGAAAAATCCCTCCGTGGAATGGTATGAGCAGCGCAATCCGTGCGCCGCGCAGGGCAAATCAGTCGGCGCGTGCCGAGCGAATGTTCTAGCGTGTAGAAGCAGGTATAGCCGACGGCAACGGAGGGCACCGATGGATCTTCGTACAAAAGGTTTCACGCTGGTCGAGTTGCTGGTCGCCATTGCGGTGTTCCTAATACTGATCACGCTGGCGGTGCCGGCCTTTACCCGTACGATCCAGAGCAGCAAGGCAGATACCGAAGTCGGCGACTTGCAGCGGGCGATCAATTTCGCCCGCCTCGAGGCGATCAATCGCGGCGTGACCACGCGATTGCGTCCGACCGCTGGCGGCAGTGTCTGGACCGGTGAGCTGGCGGTCTACGACAGCACTGGCAATCCGGCCAATGTGTTGCGGGTTGTTCCAGCGATGAGCAGCGGCGCGATTCTGACACTACCCTCAGGAGTGACCGCACTGGATTTCAACAACCTCGGCGGTCTGGCGGCACCGTCGACGGCGGTGGTCATCGGTTACACGCTGGGCACGCAAAGCAGGACGCTGAACGTGTGTTTGAACGGACGCATTCAACTGGGTGGAAATTGCGGATGAGGGCAGGGAGCAAAAACGCACAGGAGGGCATGACGCTGATCGAAGTGCTGGTCGCGCTGCTGATTCTGACCGTCGGGCTGTTGGGTGCAGCGGCGGTGCAGCTCAATGCGCTGAAGTACACCGACAGTTCGCGGATGACCAGTCAGGCCAGCTTCATCGCCTATGACATGATGGATCGCATCCGCGCCAATTCCGGCGCCAACTACACCGTCACGCCACCGACCTCGGGCAATCTCAGTAATGCGCGGGATCAGGACCTCTACGACTTCACCACCAACATCGCCAACTTCGGCGGCCCGACCGCGACGGGCAGCATCACCCTCAATCAACGGGTCTACACAATCACCATTACCTGGAGCGACGCGCGCGCGGCGAACGCTGCAAGTGCCCAGCGCAGTTTCGTCCTGACCAGCCGGGCGGCGGTCGATCCGGTGGCCACACCATGAAGCGCTGCAACCGTGGTTTCGGCCTGATCGAGTTGCTGATTGCTCTGGCTTTGGGGTTGATCGTCGTACTCGGTGTGGTGCAGATTTTCATCGCCGCAAAAAACACCTACGTCAGCCAGAACAGCGCCGCAGCGATGCAGGAAGATGCGCGCTTCGTCCTCAGCAAAATGATTCAGGAAATCCGTATGGTCGGCATGTTCGGCTGCCTCGGCACCATCGTCGACTCCAGCTCAGCAGGGGATTTCAACACTGCGCAACTCATCCCGATCAACTGGGATAACGCCAGTCTCAAGCTGACCATGGTCACCGCCGATGTCGGCAGCGGCGGGGGCACACCGACCTGGACGGTGATTTCCGATTGCCGCAACAGCGCGGTCGCCTACAGCGGATTGCGCAGCCCGACCACGGGGCAGATCGCGTTCCCGATCCGGCGCCTGATCTACAGCTTCAGCAATAACCAGATTCTCATGGGCACCGGCAGCGGCAATCCGGCGCAGCAAGTGCTGGTGAACAATGTCAGCGCCTTCAACGTCACCTTCGGCCTGGCCAGCTCGGCGACCGACGTCGCAGCCTCAACCTACAGCAGCAACCCTGGCGATCCCGCGCGCATCCGCAGTGTGCGCCTGAGCCTGACCCTCACCGACCCGAACAATCGGGTGCGCAATCAAACCTTCAACGTGGTTGCGGCATTGCGCAATCGCTTGCCATGAGGGAGGCGGCGATGAGGATTTCCTTGCAGCAACGTCAGACCCAGCGCGGCATGGTCTTGTTGGTCAGTCTGGTGTTTCTGCTGCTGCTCACATTGATCGGTTTGTCCTCGATGCAGAGCGCCAACCTGCAAGAGAAAATGGCCGGCAGCGTAAGTCTGCGCAATCAATCATTTCAGGCGGCCGAAGCGGCGTTGCGTGTGGGCGAAAGCGCAGTACAACTGGACAGTTATTCGTTGGCGGTGTGCAGCGGCACGAGCCAATGTCTGCCGCCGGCGGAATCGTTATCGGTCAGCTCGGCAGGTTTCAATTCGACCTCCGGGGTGACCTGGATCGCTGCCGGTAATGGCTTTTATGGCGTGCAGAACATCGGCACGACCCTGACGGCGGTGAACGTGCCGAGTAACACCTCGGCAACCTTGTATCGAGTCACTGCGGTTGGCATCGCCGGCAATTCGCGTAGCGTGGTGGAGAGTGTCTATGCGAAGTATTGAGCACGGCGCCTCGTTGCTGGTCGGCATGCTGCTGAGTTTCTATCTGGCGGCGCCGGCCTGGGCCTTCACGCCGTCTGATTCGCCATTGCTGAGCGCGGCAGCGGTGGCGCCGAACGTGATGCTGCTGATCGATGATTCCGGCAGTATGAACAGCATCATCTACGCCGCCGGATTCGACCCGAACGTCAACCGCACTCCCGCTAGACAGTGCAATGCCTTCCTCGGATTGTGCTCTGCACTCAATGCGCCGCAGATTACCGGCGACTTGGTGTTTCTATCGAGCCTGCCGACTTCCGGTTGCTCGGGAGGCGCCTATGCGTTCTACAACAACAGCGTGGCGCCGTTGTGCCTCAAGCTCCCCGACCCCGTAGGCAATGAGAACACCCGTTATTCCGCCGATTACATTTCCTACATAGTCAGCCTCGCCATCAGCAACGGCACCCGCGATTTCACCACGGGGGCGATCCCCAACGATTACCGGATGAACGTCGCGCGCAACGTTTCCACCGCACTGGTGAGCAGCAACCGCACCTTGCGCATGGGCCTGTCGACGTTCAATCCGGCCACCAGCACCAACCCGGGCAATGGCGGCTTCATTGCCCGCTCGATCACCGACCTGTCGCCGGTGACCGGCAGCGTGACCCAAGCCCAGGCGGACACGAACTACAACGCGCTGATTTCATCGATCAATGGCTTGAATGCCGTGGCCAATACGCCGTTAGCCGAGAGCTATTACGAGGTCACTCGCTATATGCGTGGCCTGGCGCCTTACTACAACGGCACGCCGGCGACTTATACCAGCCCGATTCAATATCGCTGCCAGAAAAACTACGGCGTGGTGATTACCGATGGCTTGCCGACCTATGACCGTACCTTCCCGACCAACGATCCGCTAGGAGGCAGTCGCTTACCGAACTGGGATGGCGTGAATAACGATGGCGACAACCTCAACGGTGACGGCGAAGGTGACACGCTGTATCTGGATGACATTGCCAAATTCGCCTTCGACATCGACATGCGCTCGACCGGCACCGACGCCGCCGGCAAAAGCTGGAACGCAGTGGATTTTCCCAGGCAGTACATGAACACCTATACGGTTGGCTTCGCTGCGGATAATGACATGTTGTCCGACGCCGCCAGTTACGGGCAGGGCAGGTATTACCAGGCGACCGACAGCTCCGGGCTCAATGCGGCGTTATCGTCAGCACTGAGCGATATCACTTCCAAGGCCGGCTCCGGTGGTGCCGGCGTCGCCAGCAGCAGCACCTTGACCAGTGGCAGCAGTTTTTACCAGACCACTTACGATCCCAAGGATTGGCGCGGCACGATCAGGTCGTTCGGCTTTACCTCGACAGGCACGGTGAATACCTCGGCGGCGCAATGGTCGACCGACACCACTATCGTGCCCTCTGCCACCGCGCCGACTTTTCAGTCATGGAACACGTTGAGCAATACGCCAATTGCCCTGGCACTCCTCAACTTTTCCCCGACACAGCAGACTACGCTGAATCAGGGATTGCCTACCGGAATCAACGGCAATGATCTGGTGGAGTGGAGCAAGGGGACCAACAAGGCCGGGCTCAAAGTGCGCACTGCGCTGCTCGGCGACATCATCAATTCGCCGCTGGTACTCGCGTCGCCTTCGGACAAGACCGCATCCGATCTGACGGGTGACAGCAGTTACACCAACTACCTGACCACCAAGGCTGCGAACATGAATACCAGCCTGGTGGTGAACGCCAACGACGGTTTCGTCAACGTGATCAATTCGGCGAACGGCACTCGCCGTTATGCCTACATGCCCTCCAGCGTGCTGCCTTCCTTGCGTCTGATCGCGGACACCAACTACGTCAACGGCGTCAGCCACAAGTTTCTCGTGGACGGCCAGGTCGGCGTGTTCGATGCGCAGGCCGGCACTACCTGGAAAACCCTGGCCATTGGCGGAACGGGGGCGGGTGGCAAAACCTTCTATGGGTTGCAGTTGTTCGATGCCTCCGCAGGTAACGTGATCAAGGCACAGTGGGAAGTCAGTGCGCCGGCCACGGCCAATGCGTCGAATGCTTTCAATGATCTGGGTTACGCCTACGCCCGTCCGGAAGTGGCACGCTTGGCCAATGGTCGCTGGGCGACATTCATCGCCAATGGTTACGGCAGCAATTCGGGGGTTGCGGCTTTGTATGTACTGGATGCAATGGATGGTTCGCTGATCAGGAAAATCGTCATCGACAGCACGGAAACCAGCAACGGTCTGTCTTCGGTAAAACTCAGGGTCAATTCCTCGAACGTGGTGCAGGCTGCCTACGCTGGTGACCTGAAGGGGCGTATGTGGAAATTCGACTTGAGCGCACCCGGGGCAGAAAGCTGGGGCGTGGCGTTTGCCGGCAAGCCTTTGTTTACAGCCCCGGGTGGGACAACGCAGCCGATTACTGCGCAACCGCTGCTGGCGGATAATCCGCAGGGCGGCAAGCAAGTGTTCTTTGGCACCGGCAAGTTCAACGAGACTGCCGACAAGAGCAACAAGGATATGCAGGCGTTCTATTCGATCTGGGATGCAGAGGGTGGTGCCGGCCAAATCACCGTCAGCAGTTTGCAGGCGCAGGCGATAACCGGTTCGTTCTCCGGCAGTTCCGGGCAGTTCCTGACCACCAGCCAGAATGAAACGACGTATCCGGCAGAGAAAGGCTGGTATCTGCCGCTGGTGTATAACAACGTGCTGACCGGCGAGCGAGTGATCAACCAGGCCAGCATCGTGCTGGGGCGAGTCGTTTTTACCACCGCAAGCGTCGATACCACCGACCCGTGTTCGAGCTTTGGTACGGGCCGACTGGTCGAACTCGATGCGTTCAACGGTAAGATGCTCAACTACGCCGTGATCGACACCACCGGCGACCGTTTGGTCGACAGCAACGATACGATATCCAGCGGCGTGATTTTTACCGGCGGCATTCCGACCCTGAACTTCATCTCCGCTAACGGCGAGCGCAAGGGCACGACTGACACCAGCGGCGCGGTCACGGTCATTGTGGAAAAGGGTGGCGGCGGCAGCCGTCGTATCATGTGGCGACAAATCCAGTAAGCGAGAATTTGAGGCATGCGCAGATCCAGCCGAGGCTTTACCCTGATCGAGATCATGATCGTCATCGCGATTATCGGGATCATCCTCACCATCAGCATTCCCAGCTACAACGAATACGTGAAGAAGGGCCGTCGCGCCGAAGTAGTCTCGCTGCTCTCGGAGCAGGCGCAGACCCTCGAACGCTTCTATACCCGCAACAATGTCTACACCGGCGTCACCGGGCTGAGCACGGGCAATGATTTCTACACCATCACCCCGACGCTGACCGACCAGACCTTTGTGCTGACTGCGGTGCGTAAAACCGGCTCGGCCATGGCGACCGACAAGTGCGGGGATTTCACCCTGACCAACACCGGCGTGCGAAGCATGAACAACGCGACCACCGGAGTGACCGCCAAGGATTGCTGGGGCCGCTGACGCATTCTTTTTCGGGCGCCTTTTGCGCCCACTGTCTTTTTACGGTTGGATCAAACATGACCAGGCAACAGCAAGTAGTGATTGTCGGTGGCGGGGTGATTGGCCTGCTCACTGCCTACAATCTTGCCTCCGAAGTGCGCAGCTTAGTGCTGCTGGATCGCTCGAATGTCGGCCAGGAGTCATCCTGGGCTGGCGGCGGCATCGTTTCGCCGTTGTACCCGTGGCGCTACAGTCCGGCAGTCACCGCGCTGGCGCATTGGTCGCAGGATTTTTATCCACAGCTCGGCGAGCGCTTGTTTGCCGACACGGGGGTTGATCCTGAGGTGCACACCACAGGTCTTTATTGGCTCGATCTGGACGATGAGGCCGAAGCGCTGGCCTGGGCCGAGCGGGAAAACCGGCCGCTACGGGCTGTGGATATCTCGGCGGCACATGACGCGGTGCCGGTGCTGGGCAGCGGTTTCAGCCGAGCGATCTACATGGCCGATGTCGCCAACGTGCGCAATCCACGGCTGGTCAAATCGCTGAAAGCCGCGCTGCTGGCGCTGCCGAACGTGACGATTCATGAGCAATGCGAAGTCAGTGGTTTCGTCCGCGAGGGCGAGCGCGTGGTCGGCGTGCAGACTCCGACGGGCGTGATCAACGGCGACCAGATTGTGCTGACAGCGGGGGCGTGGAGCGGTGATCTGCTCAAGACGCTGAACCTGTCGCTGCCGGTCGAGCCGGTCAAAGGCCAGATGATTCTCTACAAGTGCGCGGCTGATTTCCTGCCGAGCATGGTGCTGGCCAAGGGGCGTTATGCGATCCCGCGTCGCGACGGTCACATTCTGATCGGCAGCACGCTGGAGCACGAAGGTTACGACAAGACCCCGACCGATGTAGCGCTGCAAAGCCTCAAGGCCTCGGCGATCGAATTGTTGCCGGCGCTGGCGGATGCCGAAGTGGTCGGACACTGGGCGGGGCTGCGGCCGGGGTCGCCGGAAGGCATTCCGTTTATTGGCCGGGTGCCCGGGTTCGAGGGGTTGTGGCTGAACTGCGGGCATTACCGCAACGGGCTGGTGCTGGCGCCGGCATCGTGTCAGTTGTTTGCTGACGTGATGCTGGGGCGGGCGCCGATTATTGATCCGGCGCCGTATGCCCCTGAGGGCCGTATTTAGTCAGAGGCTGGTAGACCGCCTTCGCGAGCAGGCTCGCTCCCACAGGAATACTCATTCCAAATGTGGGAGCGAGCCTGCTCGCGAAGGGGCCTTTAATCCAGGCCCAACTTCTTCAGTCGATAGCGCATCGACCTGAACGAAAGACTCAACCGCTGCGCCGCCGCCGTGCGGTTCCAGCGGGTTTCCTCCAATGCCTGCAAAATCAGTTTGCGCTCGACGCTCTCCAGATAATCCTCGAGGTTGTCGATCTGCGTCAGATCGGCCGTCGCCCCGTCCGCCGTGCAATTGCCTTCGCTCAAGCGCAGATCCTGCGCCTCGATCGTGCGGTTTTCACACAGGGTGTGCGCGCGTTCGAGGACGTTCTCCAGTTCGCGCACATTGCCGGGAAAGCGATAGTTCTTCAGCGCCTCCAGCGCCTGCGGGTGCAGGCGTGCTTCGGGATGTCCGGTGTCTTTGGCCAGGCGCTTGAGCACGTGCATGGCAAGCGCCTCGATGTCGTCGCGGCGTTCGCGCAGGGACGGTACGCGCAGTTCGATGACGTTGAGCCGGTAATACAGATCCTGGCGGAAACGCTCGGCTGAAACTTCGGCTTCAAGGTCTTTGTGGGTGGCGCAAAGGATGCGCACATCCACCACCGTTTCCTGCTGGCCGCCGACGCTGCGCACGGCTTTTTCCTGAATCGCCCGCAGCAGCTTCACCTGCATCGACAGTGGCAGGTCGGCGACTTCATCGAGAAACAGGGTGCCGCCATGGGCCGCTTGAAACAGCCCCGGCTTGTCTTCGACGGCTCCAGTGAAACTGCCTTTGCGGTGGCCGAAAAATTCGCTTTCCATCAGCTCTGACGGAATCGCCCCGCAGTTCACCGGCACAAACGGCTGGCTGGCGCGCGGACCTTGTTCGTGGATCAGGCGTGCGACCAGTTCTTTGCCGCTGCCGGATTCACCACTGATGTACACCGGCGCCTGACTGCGTGCGAGCTTGTCGATCTGCCTGCGCAGATTGGCCATCGGCGGCGAGTCGCCCAGCAAGCGTCGCTCGATTGCCGTGCTCAAGCCGCCCGCTGTCGGCATTCGCAGCGCCGAGCTGACCAGTTCGCGCAAGCGCGGCAGTTCCACCGGTTTGGTGAGGAAGTCGAACGCGCCGGCCTTCAGCGCATTGATTGCAGTTTCCAGGCTGCCGTACGCAGTGATCATCGCCACCGGCAAGTGTGGGGCGCGTTGCTGAATGTGTTGCACAAGCTCCAGCCCGGTGCCGTCGGGCAGGCGCATGTCGGTCAGGCACAGGTCAAAGTGCTCGCGCTGCAACAGCGCCTGAGCTTCGCCCAGATTGCGTGCGCTGAAGGTCTCGAGTTTCATCCGTCCCAGGGTGATTTCCAGGAGCTCGCGGATATCCGGTTCGTCGTCGACGATTAGAATTTTTTGCCGTGGGCTTGTATTCAACTTTGTTTCCGTCCGTGAGCAAAAGTGATGCGAAAGCAGCCGCCGCCTTGGCGTGATTTGAAGTCTAGGCGTGCCTGGTTGCTTTCGCACAGCTCACGGGACAGATAAAGGCCAAGACCGGTGCCCTGGCTGCTGGTAGTGAAAAACGGCTCAAACAGATGCGCCTGTTCCTCGGCCGACACGCCGGGGCCGTTGTCCTGCACTTCGAGCACTGCCAATTGGCTTTCGGGGTCGACAAACAGTGCCAGCCAGACGTCGGCCTGCTCGTGCAGTTGCGCACTGTGACGCCAGGCGTTGCGTATCAAATTGTCGAGAATCTGCCGCAATTGGTTGGGGTCCATCAGCGTGGTGAAATCGCCGGAATTGATCCGCAGATGAATGTGCTGGCGCTCATTGGCCTGCTCGCGGATTTCGCCGACGAAGTCTTCCAGCCACGGCTTGAGGTCCAGCCGTTGCGGCGCGCTTTGCTGGCGGCGGGACAGTTGCAGGACGTTTTCGATGACTCGGTTCATGCGCTGGGAGTGGTCTTGAATAATCTGCGTCAGACGCCGATCTGCGCTATCGAGTTCCTCGGACTCGGCCAACAGCTGCGCGGCATGACTGATCGCGCCCAGTGGATTGCGAATTTCATGGGAGATGCCGGCGGTCAAACGCCCGAGCGCAGCGAGCTTGAGTTGCTGCGCCTGTTGGGTGATTTGCGCCAGGTCTTCGAGAAACACCAGCGTCTGCTGGTTCGGGCTCTGCTCAAGGGCGATGAAACTGGGCTGCAGCTCAAGGCCATTGCCGGGGATTTTCAGGCTCTGCGGGCGCAAGGTCGGGTTGTTGCGCCACAGTTGCAGACGCTCGACCAGTGCTGGCGAATATTCGTCGATCAAATGACCTTGCAGGTGACTGTGGCCGAGCAGACTCTGCGCGCTGTGATTGGCCAGTTGCACCCGACGTTGCTCGTCGAGCACCAGAATCCCCGTGCGCATGCGTTGCAGGATCAACGCGTTCAGCGCCTCCAGGCTGACCACTTCGCTGGCGCGCTGTTCGGCCAGGGTCTCGCTGACTTCGAGGCGGCGGATCAACCCTTGCACCAGCAGCGAGGCGGCAAAGCACAGCGCACCGAGGGTGCCGGCTTGCAAGTAGGCGTTGGCGCTCAAGGGGCGGCTGAGCCCCAGCAGAAAGCTCAGGCCGACAATGCCGATCGCCGCAATGGCGGCAATCAGCAGGCCGATGCGTCGGCGCAGCAGGGTGTTGCTGATCGCCACCGAGACCACCAGCAAATTGCCCAGCGCACTGGCCACGCCGCCGGCCGCGTAGAACAGGCCGCACAACAGCAGCACATCGACAAGCGCCAGGGAGAACAACTGCGCCGGGCGCCGGGTGTTTTCGAGGAACACCACCAGCAGCATGTTGATGATCAGGTACAGCCAGCTGCCGCCGCGCAGCAGATCGTCGTTGGCCGACGTCAGCAGGCGGTTGTCCATGTTGCTGGAGATCAGCAGCACCAGAGTGATGCCAACACTTAAACGGTACAGGTGATAAAGGCGCAGCAGACGCTGCGCCTGTTTCTGGTCGGCGTTGGCGGCCTCAGCGACCACTGGCGCCCGGGCCTTGCTCGAGATGAGCCTGGCTGCAATACCACAGTTGCTGGTTGCCCAGCGCGCGGTCGCGGGGCAGGTGCACACCGCAGTGGGCGCAGCGCACCATCGGCGGCGCGTCCTGTTCGCGCGGCGATCGGGTGGACGAGGCGGGGGCCTTGAATTTGCGCCAGAGCCAGATGGCGGCGAAGATCAGGGCAATCCAGAACAATAAACGAAGCATGATGAGCGGCTTTTCGACTGATGATCCGGCAGTTTAGCCAAGGACCCGATCAGCGCACAGCCTATTAAAGCGCGGCAATAAAAAAGGGAGATCCGCAGATCTCCCTTTTTCGTACAGCCGGTGTGCTCAGTCGAACACGCCGAAGGTCATGTAGCTGAACCACGAGCGATCGGTGTCGCTGGATTCCGGCTCTGGCTCTTCGATCACGTCGCCGTTCTCGTCCTTAGGCTTGAGCTCGTTCGGGATTGCATCTTTCGCGTCCTGGAACTGCTTCTGCACGTCCTGGTTGGCGCGGGTTTCGCCCGGCGGCAGCGGTGGACGCGATTCGATCAGGCCCAGAGTCGCCTTGCTCAGGAACGAACGGTTGTCGGCCTCGGCTACGCGTGGCACGAACTGGCCATCCTGCAGGCTCGGGTGATCCGGGTAGTTGAGCTTCAGGGTTTCCAGGCTGGTGGCCGCCAGATCGTCGAGATGCAGACGCTGGTAAGCCTCGGTCATCACCGCCAGGCCGTCGCCGACCGATGGGGTTTCCTGGAAGTTTTCCACGACATACTTGCCACGGTTGGCAGCTGCTACGTAAGCCTGACGGGTCAGGTAGTAGTCAGCGACGTGGATCTCGTAGGCCGCCAGCAGGTTGCGCAGGTAGATCATGCGCTGCTTGGCGTCCGGCGCGTAGCGGCTGTTCGGGTAGCGGCTGGTCAGCTGCGCGAACTCGTTGTACGAGTCGCGGGCGGCGCCCGGGTCACGCTTGGTCATGTCCAGCGGCAGGAAGCGCGCCAGCAGACCGACGTCCTGGTCGAACGAGGTCAGACCCTTGAGGTAGTACGCGTAATCCACGTTCGGATGCTGCGGATGCAAACGAATGAAACGCTCGGCGGCAGACTTTGCAGCTTCCGGCTCGGCGTTCTTGTAGTTGGCGTAGATCAACTCCAGCTGAGCCTGATCGGCGTAGCGACCGAACGGATAACGCGACTCCAGAGCCTTCAGCTTGGCTGTGGCGCTGGTGTAGCTGTTGTTGTCCAGATCAGTCTGAGCCTGCTGATACAGCTCGGCTTCGCTGAGGTTTTCGTCTACGACTTCCTTCGATGAGCAAGCAGCGGTCAATGCGAGGATGGCGATCAGCAGCAGGTGTTTCACTTGCATGGCGGCTTGCGTCCCTATGACGGCCGCTGTCTTGGGCGGGGCCGTCCTGTTATGATGAGCGCCCCGTTGAAAAGCCTCGGGGCAAAAGACGCCGTATTTAACCACAAGCGCGCAGCCGAAACCAAAGGCTGTGCCGACGCCCAGTCCGAGCATGTCCGATAAAATTGAACTTCGCGCAGAGGTGCCGTCCGAATTGGGCGGCCAACGCCTCGATCAAGTCGCCGCCCAACTCTTCGCTGAGCACTCACGCTCGCGCCTTTCCGCCTGGATCAAAGAAGGTCGCCTGACTGTGGACGGGGCGGTGATCCGCCCGCGCGACATTGTGCATGGCGGTGCCATCCTTGAGCTGACTGCCGAGCAGGAAGCCCAGGGCGAATGGATCGCCCAGGACATCGAGCTCGACATCGTCTATGAAGACGACGACATCCTGGTGATCAACAAGCCTGCGGGCCTGGTGGTGCACCCGGCTGCCGGCCATGCCGATGGCACCCTGCTCAACGCTTTGTTGCACCATGTGCCGGACATCATCAATGTCCCGCGCGCCGGTATCGTGCATCGTCTGGACAAGGACACCACCGGTCTGATGGTGGTGGCCAAGACCATTCAGGCGCAGACCAAGCTGGTCGCACAATTGCAGAGCCGCAGCGTCAGCCGTATCTACGAGTGCATCGTCATTGGCGTGGTCACCGCCGGTGGCAAGATCAATGCGCCGATCGGTCGTCACGGCCAGCAACGCCAGCGCATGGCAGTGATGGAAGGCGGCAAGCCTGCCGTCAGCCATTACCGCGTGCTCGAGCGTTTCCGTTCCCACACTCATGTGCGGGTGAAGCTGGAAACCGGTCGGACCCACCAGATCCGCGTGCACATGGCGCACATCAACTTCCCGTTGGTCGGCGATCCGGCGTACGGCGGGCGCTTCCGCATTCCGCCAGCGGCCAACCCGACCATGGTTGAATCGCTCAAGCACTTCCCGCGTCAGGCCCTGCACGCGCGCTTCCTGGAACTCGATCATCCGACGAGCGGTGAGCGCATGAGCTGGGAATCGCCGCTGCCGGAGGATTTCGTCTGGCTGCTGACCCTGCTCAAGCAGGATCGCGAGGCCTTCGTCGGATGAACTGGCTGACGCCGGACTGGCCTGCGCCGGCCAGCGTCAGGGCCTGTGTCACCACCCGCGAGGGTGGTGTCAGCGAGGCGCCGTTCGACAGCCTGAATCTGGGTGATCACGTCGATGATCGTCCTGAAGCCGTCGCCGAGAACCGTCGGCGTCTGACCGATCACTTCTCCATACAGCCTGCCTGGTTGCAGCAAGTGCACGGGATCACCGTTGCCCATGCTGATCCGGGCATCGTTGCGACTGCAGATGCCAGTTGGACCGCAACGCCGGGTATTGCCTGCGCGGCGATGACGGCGGATTGCCTGCCGGCGTTGTTCTGCAATCGTGCTGGCACCCGTGTAGCGGCGGCCCATGCCGGTTGGCGTGGTCTGGCGGCGGGTGTGCTTGAAGCCACGCTCGACAGCCTCGATGTTGCACCTGAAGACGTGCTGGTCTGGCTCGGTCCGGCGATTGGTCCGCAAGCATTTGAAGTCGGCGCGGAAGTACTCGAAGTCTTCGTCAAACAGTTGCCGGAAGCGGCGACAGCCTTCGTGCCGAGCCACAATCCCGGCAAGTTCATGGCCGACATCTATCACCTCGCGCGCCTGCGTCTGGCTGAACGCGGTGTTACCGCTGTTTATGGTGGCGGTTTCTGCACCGTGACCGATCCGCGCTTCTTCTCCTATCGCCGTGCGTCGCGCACTGGGCGCTTCGCCTCTCTCGTTTGGATCACCCGCTAGACTTGCCTGACCTGTATCAACTCTCCGACGCTTGAATCTTGCAGAATCGACCGCATCTATAGCGGTATCTGGCAGGTTTCTTTATTCAGGATGGTTTCTTAGGTCCGGCCTGCTCAAAAGGAAGGTGACCCATGCGTATTGACCGTTTAACCAGTAAATTACAGTTGGCCCTGTCCGACGCCCAGTCGTTGGCGGTTGGCCACGATCATCCGGCCATCGAGCCGGCGCACTTGATGCAGGCCATGCTTGAACAGCAGGGCGGTTCGATCAAGCCGCTGCTGATGCAGGTAGGCTTCGACGTCAACAGCTTGCGTAAAGAGCTGACCAAAGAGCTCGACCAATTACCGAAAATCCAGAACCCGACCGGCGACGTCAACATGTCGCAGGATCTGGCGCGCCTGCTCAATCAGGCCGACCGTCTGGCTCAGCAGAAGGGCGACCAGTTCATCTCCAGCGAACTGGTGTTGCTCGCCGCGATGGACGAGAACAGCAAGCTCGGCAAGTTGCTGCTCGGCCAGGGTGTGAGCAAAAAAGCCCTGGAAAACGCGATCAACAACCTGCGTGGTGGCGAAGCGGTAAATGACGCCAACCACGAAGAGTCGCGGCAGGCCTTGGACAAATACACCGTCGACCTGACCAAGCGCGCCGAAGACGGCAAGCTTGATCCGGTGATCGGCCGTGACGACGAGATCCGCCGCACCATTCAGGTTCTGCAACGCCGCACCAAGAACAACCCGGTGCTGATCGGTGAGCCTGGCGTGGGTAAAACCGCGATCGCCGAAGGGCTGGCGCAGCGCATCATCAACGGCGAAGTGCCGGACGGCCTTAAAGGCAAGCGCCTGCTGTCGCTGGACATGGGCGCGCTGATCGCCGGCGCCAAGTATCGCGGCGAGTTCGAAGAGCGCCTGAAAGGCTTGCTCAACGAGCTGTCGAAGCAGGAAGGGCAGATCATTCTGTTCATCGACGAACTGCACACCATGGTCGGCGCCGGTAAGGGCGAAGGCTCGATGGACGCCGGCAACATGCTCAAGCCTGCGCTGGCTCGCGGCGAGTTGCACTGCGTCGGCGCGACCACGCTCAACGAGTATCGCCAATATATAGAGAAGGACGCGGCGCTCGAGCGGCGTTTCCAGAAAGTCCTGGTGGACGAGCCGAGCGAAGAAGACACCATCGCGATTCTGCGTGGCCTTAAAGAGCGTTACGAGGTTCACCACAAGGTGGCGATCACCGACGGCGCGATCATTGCCGCGGCGAAACTCAGCCATCGCTACATCACGGATCGGCAGTTGCCGGACAAGGCCATCGACTTGATCGATGAGGCCGCCAGCCGTATCCGCATGGAGATCGACTCCAAGCCGGAAGTGCTCGATCGTCTGGAGCGGCGCCTGATTCAGTTGAAAGTGGAATCCCAGGCGCTGAAGAAAGAAAGCGACGACGCAGCGAAGAAACGCCTGGAAAAACTCCAGGAAGAAATCGAGCGTCACGAGCGTGAGTACTCGGATCTGGAAGAAATCTGGAACTCGGAAAAAGCCGAGGTGCAGGGTTCTGCGCAGATCCAGCAGAAGATCGAACAGTCGCGCCAGGAACTGGAAGCCGCACGCCGCAAAGGCGACCTGAATCGCATGGCCGAGTTGCAGTACGGGGTGATCCCCGATCTGGAGCGCAGCCTGCAAATGGTCGACCAGCACGGCAAGAGCGAAAACCAGTTGCTGCGCAGTAAGGTGACTGAAGAAGAGATTGCCGAAGTCGTGTCGAAGTGGACCGGCATCCCGGTGTCGAAAATGCTCGAAGGCGAGCGCGACAAGCTGATGAAGATGGAGAGCCTGTTGCACAAACGGGTGATCGGTCAGGAAGAAGCGGTCGTGGCTGTGGCCAACGCCGTGCGGCGTTCCCGCGCCGGGTTGTCCGACCCGAATCGGCCGAGCGGCTCGTTCATGTTCCTCGGCCCGACCGGTGTCGGTAAAACCGAGCTGTGCAAGGCGCTGGCCGAATTCCTTTTCGATACTGAAGAGGCGATGGTGCGGATCGACATGTCCGAGTTCATGGAGAAACATTCCGTGGCTCGCCTGATCGGTGCGCCACCAGGCTACGTCGGCTACGAAGAGGGCGGCTACCTGACCGAAGCGGTGCGTCGCAAGCCGTACTCGGTGATCCTCATGGACGAAGTCGAGAAGGCGCACCCGGATGTGTTCAACATCCTTCTGCAAGTGCTTGAGGATGGCCGGCTGACCGACAGTCACGGGCGTACGGTGGACTTCCGCAACACGGTAATCGTGATGACGTCCAACCTCGGGTCGATGCAGATCCAGGAACTGGTCGGTGATCGTGAAGCGCAGCGGGCCGCCGTGATGGACGCGCTGACGTCGCACTTCCGTCCGGAGTTCATCAACCGGGTCGACGAGGTGGTGATCTTCGAGCCGCTGGCGCGGGAGCAGATCGCCGGGATTACCGAGATCCAGTTGGGTCGTCTGCGCAGCCGTCTGGCCGAGCGCGAGCTGAAGCTGGAACTGAGCCCTGAGGCGATGGACAAGCTGATCGCCGTCGGTTACGACCCGGTGTATGGCGCACGTCCTTTGAAACGGGCGATCCAGCGCTGGATCGAAAACCCGCTGGCGCAGTTGATCCTGTCGGGTCATTTCATGCCGGGCGACACCGCCACCGGCAAGGTCGAGAACGACGAAATCGTTTTCGGCTAAGCCTCAGCGGCAATGAAACCGGGAAGGCCTCGCATTGCGAGGCCTTTTTTTCGCCAGGCTGTTGAACTCAAAGGAAAAGGCTTGTAAAGTGCGCCCCGCAGTCAGTCACCGGCAGCGTTTCAACCCACCGGGTTGGAATCTGAAATAAGTTGCAAATCATTAACTTGAAAGCAATTTAGGGGGTTGACAGAGGTGTTCTAGGTTGTAGAATAGCGCGCCTCAGACACACGAACGCAGCGATGCGAACGGGTGGCGAGATGCAACAAAGCTTCACCGTTGTAAATTGAAATATGTAGTTCCGTGATAGCTCAGTCGGTAGAGCAAATGACTGTTAATCATTGGGTCCCAGGTTCGAGTCCTGGTCACGGAGCCAATTTCAAACCGGGGTATAGCGCAGTCCGGTAGCGCGCCTGCTTTGGGAGCAGGATGTCAGGAGTTCGAATCCCCTTACCCCGACCATATTTGGGTCGTTAGCTCAGTTGGTAGAGCAGTTGGCTTTTAACCAATTGGTCGTAGGTTCGAATCCCACACGACCCACCATTTTTGAAACCAGTTTGCGCTGGGATCGAATCTTAAGATCAGAGGCCAAAAGCGCTGATCGAAGAAGGCGATCTTTGAAAGGTCGCCTTTTTTTTACCGGGGTATAGCGCAGTCCGGTAGCGCGCCTGCTTTGGGAGCAGGATGTCAGGA
>NZ_RAZO01000384.1:0-1935 GCF_004307535.1 Pseudomonas sp. Sample_9 | reverse complement strand
CGGTGCGTTGCGCCACGGTGGCTTCCAGCGAGGCGTTGGCTTCTTGCAGTTCGCGCTCCTTGCCGAGCAGTGATTGCGTCATCGCGTCGATGGACTGGCCGAGCTGGGCGATTTCCAGCACCGGGTGCTGGAGCTGGAACTGCGCGCCGGCCTGGTCGTTTTGCACCTGTTTGGCCGAGCGTGCAAGTTGTTCGATCGGCCGGCTCAGGTACAGCGCCAGATAGTAAGCCACCAGACCGAAAACGATGGCGGCGAATACGCCGAGGATCAGCAATTCGTATTGCAGCATCCGCGCCGGTTGCAGCGCAGTCTCCAATGGCTGGCGAATGGCGATCGACCACGACAGCGCCGTTCCCGATGGCGTCGGCACGGTGACCATGCTGGTCAGGTACCCGTTGGCCGCTGTCCAGCCCGGCAATACCGAATCGCCGATCGCCAGTTGTTGGCCCATCAGCGCTTCGGGGTAGAGCACCTTGCCATCGTGGTCGACGATCAGCGCCTGAATATCCGGCGCCGAGTTCTTGTGGGAAAACGCCGCCGACTCGACGATGCGAGTCACCCAACTCCAGTGCGCATGTGCACCCAGCACGCCGATCACCTGTCCTTCGGCATTGTGGATTGGCGCGGCAAAATCGATGAAGCGCAGCGGCTCGCCATTGGGCAGGCCCGGCAACAACTTGGCCAGCAACACCGCTTCGTGGGGATCACCGGTGTACTGGCGGCGCAGACCGATCTGGAACCAAGGGCGTTTCTGTACGGATTGGCCAACCAGCAGGTCATTGACGGCCTGGCGCACATTACCCTCGGCGTCGGTGACGCCCATCCACGCATATTCGGCGCGCGCCTGGGTGCGCAACTGCATCGACTTGAGGATGGCTGGATTGTCCAGATCACCACGCTCCAGATGCGGCGCGCGACTGAGCAGGTAGACCTCCAGTTGCCGTTCGCGCAATTGTTCGCCCAGTAAAGTCGCCGCCGCGCGCGCCGTGTTCAGCAAGGCGTTGCCGCTGGCCTGTTTCATCTGCTCGGTAGCAATATGACCGACATAAAAACCCACACTCAACAGCGTCAGCAGGGACAAGCCGCCGAACCACAGGGTGAGATGACTACGCAGACTGGCTTTGAACATGGGGGCGATGTCTGTCTTTATTTGAGTGGCGCCATGGTATGCGACATCGCCGATGACCGGCCAGCGAACCGGTTCATAGAAATGCAATAAGGCTGATACCAATGAGCCATCATTTTGGTTAAGATGCGCGCCGCCCGCGAGACGGATCCCGGGCGTTTCCCCATGGAGTTTTACTGTGAAATACCTCAGCAAAGTAGTCGCCGCCGCACTGTTCGGTGTGGTTCTGGCAGGTTGCACCGGCGCCCCGATGAAAACCGCACATTACGATAGCAACCAGTACACCGTGGTCGGCCACAGCGAAGCCTCGGCTACCGGCCTGCTGCTGTTTGGTGTTATCCCGATCCGCCAGAACAGCCGCTTCGTCCGCGCGCAAGATGCGGCCATCAAAGCCAAGGGCGGCGATGCGATGATCAACACGCAAGTTCAGGAAAACTGGTTCTGGGCCTGGGTCCTGACCGGCTACACCACCACTATCTCCGGTGATGTGGTCAAGCTGAAAACCGCGCAGTAAGCGACGGCTGAATGCAAAAAAGCCCGGCTGATCAGGCCGGGCTTTTTCATGGGTGCTGCGTACCAGCGATTGATTCATGCGACGCGACGTTCGAGCAGACGATCCGAACCACCTTCGGCAAGACGGCGTTCGATCAGTCGATCTGAACCGCCTTCAGCAACGCGGCGTTCGATCAGACGATCAGAGCCACCTTCAGCAACACGGCGTTCGATCAGACGATCAGAGCCACCTTCGGCAACGCGGCGTTCGAGCAGACGATCCGAACCACCTTCGGCAACACGGCGTTCGAGCAGAC
>NZ_RAZO01000306.1:3749-71412 GCF_004307535.1 Pseudomonas sp. Sample_9 | reverse complement strand
ACAAACTGGTCGCCCTGTCGGCTGGCGTGCAGCGCATGGTGCGTTCGGAAACCGGTACCGCCGGCGTGATGTTCACCCTTGACACCGAATCGGGTTTCCGTGACGTGGTGTTCATTACCGGCGCTTACGGCCTGGGCGAAACCGTCGTACAAGGCGCGGTCAACCCGGATGAGTTCTACGTCCACAAAGGCACGCTGGAGGCCGGTCGTCCGGCCATCCTGCGCCGCAACCTGGGCAGCAAAGCCATCAAGATGATCTACGGCGACGAGGCCAAGGCCGGTCGTTCGGTCAAGACTGTCGATGTCGACAAGGCCGAACGTGCGCGTTTCTGCCTGACCGACGCCGAAGTCAGTGAGCTGGCCAAGCAGGCGATGATCATCGAGAAGCACTACGGCTGCCCGATGGACATCGAATGGGCCAAGGACGGTGACGACGGCAAGCTGTACATCGTGCAAGCGCGTCCGGAAACCGTGAAAAGCCGCACCCAGGCCAACGTCATGGAACGTTACCTGCTGAAAGAAACCGGCACCGTGCTGGTGGAAGGTCGGGCGATCGGCCAGCGCATCGGCGCCGGCAAAGTACGGATCATCAAAGACGTCTCGGAAATGGACAAAGTGCAGCCGGGCGACGTGCTGGTTTCCGACATGACCGACCCGGACTGGGAACCGGTGATGAAGCGCGCCAGCGCCATCGTCACCAACCGTGGCGGGCGTACCTGCCACGCGGCGATCATCGCCCGTGAGCTGGGTATTCCAGCGGTGGTCGGTTGCGGCAACGCCACCCAGCTGCTGAAGGATGGCCAGGGCGTGACCGTGTCCTGCGCCGAAGGCGACACCGGTTACATCTTCGAAGGCGAACTGGGCTTCGACATCAAGAAGAACTCCGTCGACGCCATGCCGGAGCTGCCGTTCAAGATCATGATGAACGTCGGCAACCCGGACCGCGCCTTCGACTTCGCGCAACTGCCGAACGCCGGCGTTGGTCTGGCGCGTCTGGAATTCATCATCAACCGCATGATCGGCGTGCACCCGAAAGCGCTGTTGAACTACGACGGCCTGCCGCAGGAAATCAAGGACAGCGTCGACAAGCGTATTGCCGGTTACAGCGACCCGGTCGACTTCTACGTCGACAAACTGGTGGAAGGCATCAGCACCCTGGCGGCGGCGTTCACGCCGAAAAAAGTCATCGTGCGTCTGTCGGACTTCAAGTCCAACGAATACGCCAACCTGATCGGCGGCAAGCTCTACGAGCCGGAAGAAGAGAACCCGATGCTGGGCTTCCGTGGCGCTTCGCGTTACATCAGCGAATCGTTCCGCGACTGCTTCGAACTCGAATGCCGCGCGCTGAAACGTGTGCGCAACGAGATGGGCCTGACCAACGTTGAAATCATGGTGCCGTTCGTCCGTACTCTCGGCGAAGCCAGCCAGGTGGTCGATCTGCTCGCCGAGAACGGCTTGAAGCGCGGCGAGAACGGTCTGCGCGTGATCATGATGTGCGAGCTGCCATCCAACGCGATTCTCGCTGAGGAATTCCTCGAATTCTTCGACGGCTTCTCGATCGGCTCCAACGACCTGACCCAACTGACGCTGGGTCTGGACCGTGACTCCGGGATCATCGCGCACTTGTTCGACGAGCGTAATCCAGCGGTGAAGAAGCTGTTGGCCAACGCCATTCAGGCCTGCAACAAGGCCGGCAAGTACATCGGCATCTGCGGTCAGGGTCCTTCCGACCACCCGGATCTGGCCAAGTGGCTGATGGAACAGGGCATCGAAAGCGTGTCGCTGAACCCGGACACCGTGCTGGAAACCTGGTTCTTCCTCGCCGAAGGTCAGGCTTGATCAGTATGTAATTGGCCCGCACCCCATGTGGGAGCGGGCCTTGAGATTTAAGTAGGGCGGGCTCCAGCGGATGCCGCCCTTTTTTGTGCAAGAGCATTATGCAAAGCAGCAGCAACCTGTTTCCTGTCGCGCTGATCAGCGCCGAGCGGCGCGGCGATCTGAGCGAAGACGTCTATCGATTGAAACCCGGCAACAGCCCGGACTGGTCCGTGGAGATCGCCGTCACCCGCCTGGGCATGGCCGATGACACAGCGCCACGCGGCGTGCCGGTGATTCTGTTGCACGGCAGCTTTTCCAATCGGCGCTTCTGGTTTTCCCCCAAAGGCCTCGGGCTCGGCGCGTATCTGACGCGGCTGGGCTTCGACGTGTGGATCCCGGAAATGCGTGGTCACGGCTTGTCCCAGCGCAACGAAGACTATCGGCGCAACCGCGTGGCCGACTACGCCCGTTACGATCTGCCGGCGATTGCCGCGTTCGTGCGTGAGCAAAGTGGACAGATCCCGCACTGGATCGGCCATTCGCTCGGCGGCATTACCCTGGCGGCGGCACTCGGTGGCGAATACCTCGGCGAACCGGCCGTGGCCTCGGCGGCGTTTTTCGGCGCCCAGGTCAGCCGTACCTATTGGCCACTGAAGATTCCACCGGTGGAGTGGGGCGGGCGCTTCATTCTCAAGCGGTTCGCGCAGCTGTCCGGCTCACGCCTCAAACGCGGTCCGGAAGACGAGCCGATCGGCCTGGCCATCGAAAGCATGCGCTGGTACGGCTTGTTCGGTCGCTTCGGCGACAAGGACAAGGACTGGTGGGCCGGACTTGCCGAGGTTCAGCTGCCGGTGCTGGCCGTGACCGCAGCGGGCGATCATCAGGATCCGGCGTGGGCCTGCCGCAAGCTGTTCGAGCAGATCGGCTCCGAGCACAAGCAGTTCATCAATCTGGGGCGCGAGCAGGGCTTCTCGGATAATTTCGGTCATGTCGAAATGTTGGTGAGCAAAGCAGCGCAGGCGGAGGTATGGCCGCTGGTGGCGCGCTGGTTGAACGATCAGCAGACGCCATTGCTGGCGCAGACGACGGATCTGGCCGCTGCAGTGTGAGGGGCGTTCCGTTCAGCCTGGCTTGCGGCTAAGATATGACGCATTGTGCGGTTCCGGTCATATTTCGTGACTGTTTAGCGATAACGTTTCAGCCGCGGTTCAGGTTCGCTCAGCGACCATGGCATGGACTAAGGTAAACAGCGACCGCCGGAACTCGTCTCATCAGAATGCGGCATCCCTTGATCGTCTTCCTTGTTACAGGAGTTTTTCGATGGAACATTACCTTACGCCTGACCTGTGCGACGCCTACCCGGAGCTGGTGCAGGTGCTGGAACCGATGTTCAGCAATTTCGGCGGCCGGGATTCCTTCGGCGGCGAAATCGTGACCATCAAATGCTTCGAAGACAATTCGCTGGTCAAGGAGCAGGCCGAACTCAACGGCAAAGGCAAAGTGCTGGTGGTTGATGGCGGCGGTTCGCTGCGCCGCGCCCTGCTGGGCGACATGATCGCCGCCAAGGCCGCGCAGAACGGTTGGGAAGGGCTGGTGATCTACGGTTGCATCCGTGACGTCGACGTCATCGCCCAGACCGATCTCGGCGTGCAGGCGCTGGCCAGCCACCCGATGAAAACCGACAAGCGCGGCATCGGCGACCTCAACGTTCCGGTGACTTTCGCCGGCGTGACGTTCCACCCAGGCCAATACATTTATGCGGACAACAACGGCGTGATCGTGTCGCCGAGCCCGCTGAAAATGCCTGAATAAGCTTTTCGACAAGGGATGCGGATGTTCGAGGAAGAAAACGCGCAATGGGGGCTGGTGCATGCCCTGGTGCTGGACGGCAAGGGCGGTGCGCGTTCGATAGCCCGGACTGAGCTCGACGATCTGCAGCTGCAGGCCCATGAAAGCCTGTGGCTGCACTGGGATCGCAGCCATCCGCAGACCCGTACCTGGCTGCGCAAATCCAGCGGGCTCAATGAATTCACCTGCGATCTGTTGCTGGAAGAGAATACCCGCCCGCGTCTTTTGCCATTGCCCGACTCCGAGCTGCTGCTGTTTCTGCGCGGGGTCAATCTCAACCCCGGGGCCGAGCCGGAAGATATGGTCTCGGTGCGGATTTTCGCCGCCGCTCAGCGAGTGATTTCCCTGCGCTTGCGTCCGTTGCGGGCTACGGATGAGTTGCTGGCGCTGCTGGGTGAGGGCAAAGGGCCGAGAACTTCCTCGGAATTGATGCTGTATCTGGCGCAGTTCCTCACCAATAAAGTGCAGGATCTGGTCACATGCCTGTCGGAAGTGGTCGATGAGGAAGAAGAAAAGCTCGACGCCGACGAACGGTATACCCCCGAGCATGGGGCCATTTTGCACATCCGCCGCAGAGCGGCCGGGCTGAAGCGTTTTCTAGCGCCGCAGCGGGACATTTTCGGACAGCTGACGCGGATCAAACTGCCGTGGTTCGTCGAAGACGACGCCGACTACTGGAACGAATTGAACAACAGCCTGACCCGTTATCTGGAAGAGCTCGAATTGACCCGAGAGCGCGTGGGGCTTGTGCTGGAGGCCGAAGACCGGCGTTTGAGCGTGCACATGAACCGCACCATGTACCGCTTCGGCATCATTACCTGCATCTTTTTGCCGATGAGTTTCATCACCGGTCTGCTCGGGATAAATGTCGGCGGTATTCCGTTCGCCGAAAGCCCGTATGGCTTCCTGATCGCCTGTCTGACGGTGCTCGCCCTGGCATTCGGCCAGTGGTGGTTGTTCCGTCGATTGCGCTGGGTGTGAACATGGCGCATGTGACCCGAGCAAATCTGCCCGCGTCTTTCACAGACATCACGAGAGGTGCGTATGCACGATCCGTTTGAACAGTCTTTGCGCGACATGCTCAACGCTTCGCCGTCCAGCCGCGACGACGATGCGTGCCTGGGCCGCGTACTCAAAACCGCCAACCGCCAGGTCGGCGCCGGTGATCTGTTCAGCCTGCTGGGCCGCTGGCTGCCCGCGCTGATGATCGCCCTGAACAATGGCTCGGCGCATGTCTCGCCGGTTTCCCGTCTTCGTAAAACCACTGCTCGCACTGCTGATAAGGCTGATTGAATATGGAACTTGATCTCTGGACTCAGAGCCTCGTCACTGCAATGACTGCGTTGTGGACCAAAGTCGCTAACTTCATTCCGAACCTGTTCGGCGCACTGGTTGTGCTGCTGTTGGGTTTCGTCGTGGCCAAGCTGCTCGACACCTTGCTCTCCAAATTGCTCGCAAAACTGGGCCTCGATCGCCTGATGGGCGGCACCGGGCTGACCAAGCTGATGTCGCGCGCCGGGCTGCAAGTGCCGATCTCGACGCTGATTGGTAAAATCGTTTACTGGTTCGTTCTGCTGATTTTCCTGGTTTCTGCGGCAGAATCCCTTGGCCTTGAGCGAGTTTCAGCTACGCTGGACATGCTGGCGTTGTATCTGCCAAAGGTTTTCGGCGCCGCGCTGGTGCTGCTGGTCGGTGTCCTGCTGGCGCAACTGGCCAACGGGTTGGTGCGCGGCGCAGCAGAAGGCGTAGGCCTGGACTACGCTTCCGGGTTGGGGCGGATCGCTCAGGGGCTGGTGATCATCATCAGCATCTCGGTGGCGATCAGCCAGCTCGAGGTCAAGACTGACCTGCTGAACCATGTGATTGTTATCGTATTGATTACCGTTGGTCTGGCAGTTGCGCTGGCCATGGGTTTGGGAAGCCGGGAAATCGCCGGTCAGATTCTTGCGGGAATCTATGTGCGTGAGCTGTATGAGGTTGGGCAACAAGTGCGTGTTGGCGAGGTCGAAGGCCAGATCGAAGAGATCGGCACGGTTAAAACCACATTGCTGACCGATGAGGGTGAGCTAGTCTCTCTCTCCAATCGGATCCTGCTGGAACAGCATGTGAGTAGCCGCTAAACCGGCAAACCCTGCTAATGTATGCCGCCGCAAAATGCCAGCCGAGGCTGGTTGTGGCGGACATTGACCTGACTGTCGGCACGACTTGTTTTGAATAAAGCCCAACCGCTATCCACGCGCTACGACCCCCGCGAGCTCTCTGATGAGGAGTTGGTCGCGCGCTCGCATACCGAGCTGTTTCACGTAACGCGCGCCTACGAAGAGTTGATGCGGCGTTACCAGCGAACATTATTTAACGTCTGCGCGAGATATCTTGGGAACGATCGCGACGCAGACGATGTCTGTCAGGAAGTGATGCTGAAGGTGCTGTACGGCCTGAAGAACTTCGAGGGGAAATCGAAGTTCAAAACCTGGCTTTACAGCATCACTTACAACGAATGCATCACGCAGTATCGGAAGGAACGGCGTAAGCGTCGCTTGATGGACGCTCTCAGTCTGGACCCTCTTGAAGAAGCGTCTGAAGAAAAGGCGCCGAAGCCGGAGGAGAAGGGTGGGCTTGATCGCTGGCTGGTGTATGTGAATCCGATTGACCGCGAAATTCTGGTGCTACGATTTGTCGCAGAGCTGGAGTTTCAGGAGATCGCAGACATCATGCACATGGGTTTGAGTGCGACAAAAATGCGTTACAAACGCGCTCTAGATAAATTGCGTGAGAAATTTGCAGGCATTGCTGAAACTTAGTTCAGCGCAAATATCTCTTACGTGTAGGCAAGTTCTGATAGACTTGCCGCCGAGTTGTCCCCCGGTTTGCGGGACTGCTTCACAATCACCAGATGGGGATTTAACGGATGAAACTGAAAAACACCTTGGGCTTGGCCATTGGTTCTCTGATTGCCGCCACTTCGTTCGGCGCTCTGGCACAAGGCCAAGGCGCAGTTGAAATCGAAGGCTTCGCTAAGAAAGAACAATTCGACAGCGCTCGTAACTTCAAGAACAACGGCAACCTGTTCGGCGGTTCGATCGGTTACTTCCTGACCGACGACGTTGAACTGCGTCTGGGCTACGACGAAGTGCACAACGTACGTGCCGACGATGGCAAGAACGTCAAAGGCGCTAACACCGCTCTGGACGCTCTGTACCACTTCAACAACCCAGGCGACATGATTCGTCCATACGTTTCGGCCGGTTTCTCTGACCAGAGCATCGACCAGAACGGTTCGAACGGTCGTAACCGTTCCACCTTCGCCAACGTTGGCGGCGGTGCCAAGCTGTACTTCACCGAGAACTTCTACGCCCGTGCCGGCGTTGAAGCTCAGTACAACATCGACCAGGGCGACACCGAGTGGGCTCCTAGCGTCGGTATCGGTGTGAACTTCGGTGGCGGCTCCAAGCCAGCTGCTGCTCCAGTTCCAGCACCTGCTGAAGTCTGCTCCGACAGCGACAACGATGGCGTTTGCGACAACGTTGACAAGTGCCCGGACACCCCAGCCAACGTAACCGTTGACGCTGATGGCTGCCCAGCAGTTGCTGAAGTTGTTCGTGTTGAGCTGGACGTGAAATTCGACTTCGACAAGTCGGTAGTCAAGCCAAACAGCTACGGCGACATCAAGAACCTGGCTGACTTCATGAAGCAGTACCCATCCACCACCACTACTGTTGAAGGTCACACTGACTCCGTCGGTCCTGACGCTTACAACCAGAAACTGTCCGAGCGTCGTGCAAACGCCGTTAAGCAAGTTCTGACCAACCAGTACGGTGTTGAATCGTCCCGCGTTCAGTCTGTTGGCTACGGCGAATCCCGCCCAGTTGCTGACAACAAAACTGACGCTGGCCGCGCTGTAAACCGTCGCGTAGAAGCGCAGGTTGAAGCTCAAGCTAAGTAATTAGCTGCCGCTGATGGAAAAGCCCGGCTCAGGCCGGGCTTTTCTTTGTCTGCGATTTGGCTACGGAGCTTAAAGCGCTGGCACGCCGTACGCCGTGTAGGAGCTGCCGCAGGCTGCGATCTTTTGCTCTTCAACAACTGCGGCAACAGCCGCCACCGCGCCAATCACCAGAATCGCCGGGCTCTTCAATTCAAACGCCGAGGCATCCTCAGCCATCGCAGTCAAATCACTGCGACACTCACGCTGATGCGCCAAAGAGGCGTTTTCGATCATCGCCACCGGCGTATCCGCCGCCATCCCTCCGGCCAGCAGCTGATCACGAATCTCGCCCAGCTTGGCCACGCCCATGTAAACCACCAGCGTCGTCCCGCCTTGCGCCAGCGCCTGCCAGTTCAACTGGCTGTCATCCTGGGTGTGCGCAGTCACCAACGTTACTCCGCGCGCCACGCCCCGCAACGTCAGCGGAATATCGCACTGGGTCGCCCCGGCCAGACCGGCGGTGATGCCATTGACCAATTCCACTTCAACCCCGCGCTCGCGCAACCACTGCGCTTCTTCGCCACCGCGGCCGAAAATGCACGGATCGCCGCCCTTGAGCCGCACCACGCATTTGCCCTGGCGTGCGTAACGCAGCATCAGGCGATGAATGAATGCCTGCGGCGTCGAACGGCAGCCGCCGCGTTTGCCCACCGGGATAACCCGCGCAGCCGGGCAGTGCTCCAGCACCGCGTCGTTGACCAGATCATCGATCATCACCACATCGGCCTCGCGCAATGCGCGCACCGCTTTGAGCGTCAGCAACTCCGGATCGCCAGGGCCTGCGCCCACCAGCCAGACTTTCGCATTCATGGTGTTGTCCTCGTTAAATGACCGCGACCGGCCGCGCTTCGGCAGCCAGCAGACGCTTGATTTCCGGCACGCAGGAACCGCATTGCGTACCGCATCGGAGATTGTTTTTCAGGCCTTGCAGATCCAGGCCCTGGCGAATGCCGGCGCAGACTGCGTTGAGGCTGACGTTTTCGCAATTGCACAAGGTCTTGTCGCTCGCGATGGCGCCGACAGCGCCCGGCGGCGCGCTCATCGGCGCGAGCAGCCAGCGCCGCAGTTGTTGGTCGGCGCGGCCCTCCAGCCACAGGCTCTGCAACCAGTGTTGCGCAAGGGTTTCGCCGGCCAGGCGAATGGCGGTGATACGGCCGTTTTCGATGCGCACCCGCTTGCCAATGGCGCGACGCGGATCGTCATAGGCCAGAACCGGGCCATCCAGCAGTGACAGGCATTGGTCGATCTCGCCCAGCAGCTGTGGATCCGGCGCCTGGCCGTGTGCAGCGCGTATCAGCAGCGCTGGCCGCTCACGACCGACAAGGCTGAGGCTGACGTAGGAAAACGCCTCGCACAGCGGTCGTAGCGTCTCGAAATGCCGTTGAACATCACCCTCGATCAAGGCGAACAGCTGCCACGGCAGGTTGACTGCCTCCAGACGCACGCCGCTGTGCTTGAGCTCCGGTTGTTTGGACAGTGGATCAAACGCCGGCAAGGTCAGCGTGTTGACGCCGCCCTTGAGATAGCGATCGCCCCAGTGCATCGGCAGAAACGCCTGGCCCGGACGCACGCTGTCGTCGCTGCCGACCGCAACAATCACCGCGCCACGGCGGCTTTTCAGATTGACCAGATCGCCGGGCTGCAAGCGGTGCCGACGCATTTCGTCAGGGTGCAGGCTCAGCACGGCTTCGCTGACGTGGCCGAACAATTGCGCGGCGGTGCCGGTGCGGCTCATGCCGTGCCACTGGTCACGCAGGCGACCGGTGATCAAAGTCAGCGGAAAGCGCGCGTCGCGTTGTTCCTTGGCGGCGCGATACGGATCGGCAATGAACTGCGCGCGACCATTGGCTGTAGGGAAAATGCCGTCGCCGTACAAGCGTGGCGTGCCTTGGCGGGCGCGGGCAGGGAAGGGCCATTGCTGCGGACCGATCTCGTCGATCAAGGCATGACTGATCCCGGACAGATCCAGGTCTCGCCCACGGGTCAGCGCTTTGAATTCATCAAACAACTGCGAAGGTTGATCGAAAGCGAACAGGCTTGGCTGCTTGGGGCGCAGACGTTTCTCCAGACGCTGTGCGAAATCCACCGTGATTGCCCAGTCCGGCCGCGCTTCGCCCGGTGCGTCAACCGCTTTGCGCACGTGGGAAATGCGCCGCTCGGAGTTGGTCACCGAACCTTCCTTCTCGCCCCAACTGGCGGCAGGCAACAGCAGGTCGGCAAATGCAGCGGTTTCGGTAGTGCGAAAGGCTTCCTGCAATACCACAAAAGGGCAGGTCTCTAGCGCTGCGCGGACTGCGCTCTGGTCTGGCATCGATTGCGCCGGATTGGTACAGGCAATCCACAACGCCTTGATCTTGCCGCTTCTCACGCTTTCGAACAGCTCGATGGCGCTCAGGCCCGGCGCCTCGGGCAAGCTCTCCACGCCCCAATACGCCGCCACCTCGGCGCGATGCTCGGGGTTGGCGGCATCGCGGTGACCGGGCAGCAGATTCGACAGACTGCCGGTTTCCCGCCCGCCCATGGCGTTTGGCTGACCGGTCAGGGAGAAAGGTCCTGCACCGGGACGGCCAATTTGCCCGGTGGCCAGGTGCAGATTGATCAGCGCGCTGTTTTTTGCGCTGCCGGCGCTGGACTGATTCAGGCCCATGCACCACAGCGACAGGAAGCTCGGCGCCGTGCCGACCCATTCTGCGCATTGCTGCAGTTGTTCGATGCTGATGCCGCACAGCTGCGAAACCATCTGCGGGGTGTAATCGCGTACCAGCGTTTTAAGCTCGGCGAGGCCGTCGGTGTGCGCCTTGATGAAATCGCGATCGATCCAGTCTTCCCACAGCAGCAGATGCAAAATCCCATGGAACAACGCGACATCGGTGCCTGGAAGAATAGCCAAATGCAGGTCAGCCAAATCGCAGGTGTCCGTGCGACGCGGGTCGATCACGATGACTTTCATCTGCGGGCGACGGGATTTGGCTTCTTCAAGTCGACGGAAAAGTACCGGATGGGCGTAGGCCATGTTACTGCCGACGATCATCACGCAGTCGCTGAGCTCCAGGTCTTCGTAACTGCACGGCGGCGCGTCGGCGCCGAGGCTGCGTTTGTAGCCGACCACCGCCGAAGACATGCACAGCCGCGAATTGCTGTCGATGTTGTTGGTGCCGACCAGCGCCCGCGCCAGTTTGTTGAAGGCGTAGTAGTCCTCGGTGAGCAACTGCCCGGAGATGTAGAACGCCACGCTGTCCGGGCCGTGTTCGGCGATGGTTTCGGCAAACACGTTGGTCGCGTGGTCGAGGGCGGTATCCCAGTCAGTACGGCTGCGCGCCAGGCCTTTGCCCAGGCGCAGTTCCGGGTACAAGGCGCGGGCGGCGACGTCGCCGGTCAGGTGCAGCGTCGAGCCTTTGCTGCACAGTTTGCCGAAGTTGGCCGGGTGCGCCGGATCGCCGCTGACGCCGAGGATGCGCTCGCCGTCATGCTCGATCAGTACGCCGCAGCCGACCCCGCAGTAACAGCAGGTCGAGGCGGTCGTCTGGCGGTTCATCAGATGGCGTCCCGCAGGGCCAGTTGCACCCGGCCGTTCTCGACCCGCGCCGGATGATGGTGCGCACAGCCGATGTCCGGCGCCTGGGCTTCGCCGGTTTCGAGGTCGATCTGCCAGTTATGCAGCGGGCAGGCCACGCGCTTGCCGTAGATCAGGCCTTGCGACAGCGGGCCGCCCTTGTGCGGGCAGCGGTCATCGAGGGCGAAAACCTCGTCGTCGCTTGTACGAAAAATCGCGATGTCACCTTTCGGCCCGGCAATGATCCGCGAACCGAGGGCGTTGATCTCTTCCAGCGCACAGATATCGAGCCAGTTCATGTCGGCACCTCCAGGTTTTTCACGGGGATAACGTCGAATTCTTTCTTCAGTTGCGGCTGCGCCAGGCGCTCTTTCCATGGGTCCTGTTCGAACGACAGGGAGAATTGCAGGCGCTCATTCAGGGCCTTGCGCCGCTCGGCGTCTTCGAGCACGTTCTTCTTGATGTGCTCCATGCCGACCCGTTGCAGGTAATGCACGGTGCGCTCGAGGTAGAAGGCTTCTTCGCGGTAGAGCTGCAGAAACGCGCCGTTGTATTCACGGACTTCTTCGGCAGTCTTGAGCTTGACGAAGAACTCGGCGACTTCGGTCTTGATCCCGCCATTGCCACCGATGTACATCTCCCAGCCGGAGTCGACGCCGATAATTCCTACGTCCTTGATGCCCGCTTCCGAGCAGTTGCGTGGGCAACCGGACACTGCCAGCTTCACTTTGTGCGGCGACCACATGTTGAACAGGTCGTGCTCGAGTTCGATGCCCAGTTGCGTCGAGTTTTGCGTGCCGAAGCGGCAGAACTCGCTGCCGACACAGGTTTTCACGGTGCGGATGGATTTGCCGTAGGCGTGGCCGGACGGCATGTCGAGGTCTTTCCAGACGCCGGGCAGGTCCTGCTTCTTGATCCCCAGCAAGTCGATGCGCTGACCGCCGGTGACCTTGACCATCGGCACGTTGTACTTGTCGGCCACATCGGCGATCCGCCGCAGTTCCGACGGATTGGTCACGCCGCCCCACATGCGCGGCACCACCGAATAGGTGCCGTCCTTCTGGATGTTGGCGTGGGCGCGTTCGTTGATCAGACGCGATTGCGGATCATCCTTGGCTTCGCCCGGCCAAGTGGAAATCAGGTAATAGTTGAGCGCCGGGCGACAGGTCGCGCAGCCATTGGGCGTGCGCCAGTTCAGGTAACTCATGGTCTCGGCGATGGTCAGCAGGTGTTCCTGGCGGATCGCCTGACGAATCTGCCCGTGGTTGAGGTCGCTGCAACCGCAGATGGCTTTTTCGCTTTTCGGTTTGACGTCGGCCGCGCCACCCACCGTATTGATCAGGATCTGTTCAACAAGGCCGGCGCAGGAACCGCAGGAGCTGGCAGCCTTGGTGTGTTTCTTGACTTCATCGACGCTGAACAGGCCGTGTTCCTGAATCGCCTTGACGATGGTGCCCTTGCACACACCGTTGCAGCCGCAGACTTCGGCGCTGTCGGCCATGACCATGGCTTTGTCCTGGCCCTGATGTCCTACGTCGCCCAGAGCGTTTTCGCCGAACATGAGGTGATCGCGGATCTCACCGATGGCGTGATTCTCACGAATCTGCCGGAAATACCAACCGCCATCTGCCGTATCGCCGTACAGACACGCGCCGACCAGCACGTCATCCTTGATCACCAGTTTTTTGTACACGCCGCCGATCGGGTCGGAGAGGGTGATGGTCTCGGTGCCTTCGCCGCCCATGAAATCGCCGGCGGAGAACAGGTCGATGCCGGTGACTTTCAATTTGGTCGAAGTCACCGAGCCCTGATAGCGAGCGAAACCCAGTTGCGCGAGGTGGTTGGCGCAGACCTTGGCCTGTTCGAACAGCGGCGCAACCAGACCGTAGGCGATGCCGCGATGGCTGGCGCATTCGCCGATCGCGTAGATGCGCGGGTCGTAGGTTTGCAGGGTGTCATTGACCAGAATCCCGCGATTGCACGGGATGCCGGCCTTTTCCGCCAGCTCAGTGTTGGGGCGGATGCCGGCGGCCATCACCACCAGGTCGGCAGGGATGATATCGCCGTTCTTGAACTGCACCGAGCCGACCCGGCCATTGCCGGCGTCGTGCAGGGCTTGGGTCTGTTCGCACAGGCGGAAATGCAGGCCACGGGATTCCAGCGCCGATTGCAGCAACTGGCCGCTGGTCTTGTCCAGTTGCCGCTCCAGCAGCCATTCGCCGAGGTGCACCACGGTCACGTGCATGCCTCGCAGCATCAGGCCATTGGCGGCTTCGAGGCCGAGCAGGCCGCCGCCGATGACCACGGCGTGCCTGTGGGTCCTGGCGGTGTCGATCATGGCCTGGGTGTCGGCGATGTCGCGATAGCCGATCACACCCTGCAAGGTATTGCCGGGGATTGGCAGGATGAACGGGGTCGAGCCGGTGGCGATCAGCAGGCGATCGTACTCGGCTTCGGTGCCGTCCTCGGCAATCACTCGGCGTTTGACCCGGTCGATCTCCACCACTTTGCGGTTGAGCAGCAACTTGATGTTGTTTTCCAGATACCAGTCGAGGTCGTTGAGCACGATCTCTTCGAAAGTCTGCTCGCCGGCCAGCACCGGCGACAGCAGGATGCGGTTGTAGTTGGTGTGCGGTTCGGCGCCGAAGACGGTGATGTCGTAGAGCTCGTCGCTCAGCTTGAGCAGTTCTTCCAGGGTACGCACCCCGGCCATGCCATTGCCGATCATCACCAGTTTGAGTTTTTTCATCAGGTTCTCCGGGAGCTGCGGCTGGCCTCTGGTGGGCCGTCGGGCCTTGCTCGACAAATTTTGCGCAAACAAAAAAAGGCGTCCCGCTAGTTGCCTAGCGAGGACGCCTTTGTCCTGGTCCCGTTCTCTCGGGAAGCGCAGCCTTCGTCGTTGAAGGTTGGGCTTTATGTATGGTGAAAAGGGTAATGCAGTGGTTGTGCCAACTCGGGGGGGCGCGGTTTTATTGGGGATTGGGGTTATGACAGGAGGTTTTTTGCACCGAATCGAGGCGTGTTGCTCGTTCGTGGCGCGTTAATTCTTATGCGGTGTGACGCCGAATGCCTTCGCGAGCAGGCTCGCTCCCACAAGGTGTCTGCGAACGACACAAATCCCCTGTGGGAGCGAGCCTGCTCGCGAATGGCGCAACTCAATCTCAGCCATGAAACAACAAAACCAGCAGCACCACATTCCCCAGCAACGCCACCAACGCCATGGTCCGCCAGACCTTCAACGGCTCTCGCTCCAGTAAAGGCCGGGGCCGCACACTCAAACTTTGCCGCTCACCCTGTTCCAGCACCAGCAGCCACTCTTCAGCGGTTTCAAAGCGTTGCTGCGGATCGGCGGCGACGCCGCGTTCCAGACTTTGCGCCAGCCATTCCGGCAGGTCCGGGCGATAGCGACTGGCATTCACCGGTACGCCAAATCGGGGCCGCTGGAATGCTTCGATTTCGCCGTAGGGAAAATGCCCGGTGAGCAGGTAATAGAGAGTGACACCGACAGAATACAAATCCTGCTGTGCACTCGGTGGTTCGCCGCGAAACGCTTCCGGGGCGATGAAACTAGGCGTTCCCGGCAGGGTCGACGGCGCGTCCTCCGACAGTCCCGGGCAATAAGCCAAGCCGAAATCCAGCAGGCGCAGCTCGCCGTCATCCCCCAGCAACAGGTTTTGCGGCTTGATGTCGCGATGCAGAATTTGCCGTCGATGCAGCAACCCGACCGCGCGCAACAGGCGCTCGGCGATGTCCTGCCACTGCGCCAAAGGCAACGGGCCGCTGTGTTGAAACACGTCGGCTAGCGTCGTCCCGGCGTATTCGCGCATGACGTAATACAAATGCTGACGCTGAGTGCAGGCATGGATTTGCGGAAAATGCCGGCCGGCCACGCGCTTGAGGAACCATTCTTCCGACAGCAGCGCCTGCCCGGCTTGCGGATCGTCGGCCAGGCGCGTCGGCAAGGTCTTCAACAGCCAAGGCTGGCCCTGACTATCGAGCACGCGATACAGCAATGATTGCTGGCTCTGGCCGATGATGCCTTGCACCTGCCAGCCTTCAAACGCTTGTCCGGGTTTCAGCGTTGGCGGCAGTGGCCATTGCTGCAATTGCACCAGCGCATCGCCAATGCTCGCTTCGCCCAGCGCATCGACGCGCACCAGCAGGGCACTGGCGTTGTCCTGACTGCCGGCCAGATGCGCGGCGTTGACCAGGGTTTGCGCGGCGCTGGGCAGATCCGCTTGATCACGCAGAATCGCGGCGATCGCGGTATCGCCCAGGGTCGACCAGACGCCGTCGCTGAGCAGCACGAAGCTTTCGCCCTCACGCAGTTCGCCGTCGAGGAAATCCAGCACCAGATGTTGATCGAGCCCGAGCGCACGCTTGAGCACATGCTGCATGCCCGGTTGTTCCCAGACGTGATCCTCGCTGATGCGCTGCAAGCGCTCGGCGTGCCAGCGATAGACCCGGCAATCGCCGACGTGGGCGAGGGTGAAGCGTCGACCGCGCATCACCAGCGCGCTGACCGTGGTCAGCAGCGGTTGCCCGCCGCCGTTGGCCTGCAGCCAGCGATTTTGCGCGAGCAGCAGGCGATCCAGCGCTTGGGCCGCGCTCCAGGTTTCCGATGTCGCGTAGTAGTCCAGCGCCAGCGCCTGCAAGGTCGAACGCGCGGCGAGGCCGCCATCGGTGCACTGGCTGACGCCGTCGGCGATGGCGAACAGATATCCCTTGCTCACCGCCAGTGCCGGCGCCGGTGTCACCGAGCGCAGGGCGTCCTGATTCTCCGCGCGCGGGCCGGTGGCGCTGGCTTCGGCGAAGCTCAGTTGCAGGGCCATTGGGGCCTCAGACCCGCGCCGCCGTTACTGCCGCCGAACCCCAGGTGGTTCTCCAGCGACGCTTGACGCCGTGCAGGCCAAACCAAGCCAACACACCCAGGCTGGCGAACAACCACAGCGCCAGTTGATAGCTGCCGGTGCTTTGCTTGATCGCGCCCATGCCGGCCGCGAGGGCGAAGCCGCCGATACCGCCGGCCATGCCGATCAGCCCGGTCATCACGCCGATCTCCAGACGAAAACGCTGCGGCACCAGTTGGAAAACCGCACCGTTGCCGGCGCCCAAGCCGAGCATGGTGCAGACGAAAAGCGCCAGCGCCGCGTAGGAACTTGGCAGATTGAAGCCCACCGCTGCAATGCAGATGGCAGCGACGGTGTACATCGCCAGCAAAGTGCGGATGCCGCCGAAGCGATCGGCCAGCGCGCCACCCAATGGCCGCATCAGGCTGCCGCCGAACACGCAGGCAGCGGTGTAGTAGCCGGCGGTCACCGGGCTCAGACCGTATTGATCGTTGAAGTAACCGGGCAGGGCGCTGGCCAGGCCGATGAAGCCGCCGAAGGTGACGCTGTAGAAAAACATGAACCACCAGCTGTCGCGATCACCGAGGGCCTTGAAGTAGTCGGCCATGGCTTTCGGTTTCGGCCGCTGCGGGGCGTTTTTTGCCAACAGGGCGAACAGCACCAAGGTCAAAACCAGCGGGATCAGGGCGAAACCGAAGACATTGCTCCAGCCGAACGCGGCGGCAATCACTGGCGCCAGCAGCGCGGCGAACACGGTGCCGGAGTTGCCGGCGCCGGCGATGCCCATGGCTTTGCCCTGATGTTCTGGTGGATACCATTGCGAGGCCAGCGGCAGGGCTACGGCGAACGACGCGCCGGCCATACCGAGAAACAGACCGAGGATCAGCGCCTGTTCATAACTGTGGATGCCGAGTTTCCAGGCGCCGAACAGCGCGCAGATGACGATGACCTGGCCGATCAGTCCGGCGGTCTTCGGCGACAAGCGATCAGCGAGCATGCCCATGGCGAAGCGCAACACCGCGCCGGCGAGAATTGGCGTGGCGACGACGAGGCCGCGCTGCTGGGTGGTCAGGTGCAGGTCGGCGGCAATCTGCACCGCCAGCGGGCCGAGCAGGTACCAGACCATGAAGCTCAGGTCGAAATACAGGAAGGCCGCGAACAGGGTCGGGGTATGGCCGGATTTCCAGAAGCTTGAATTCATCGCGCACCTCGGCTGAAAAGAGTCTCGAAAGGAGTCATGCACAGCAGGTGGAGCGCCTCACGGCCGCACCACCGGCCCCGCTCTGTGGGGCCAAAACGCAAAAACGCCGCTACCTGATTCGCCGGGGGGCGAACGGGGTGAGCGACGTCTTTGTCGTAGGTGGGGCAACCGCCGTTGGTTACCTGTGCGGTTTACTTAGCGAGATTTGTGCCAACAGCTGAAAAGCAAAAGCCCCTCACCCTAGCCCTCTCCCAGAGGGAGAGGGAACCGAGCGGGGGATGGCCGAGTCATTTGCCGATCTGAACGATTTCGAGTGAATCCATAATCGACTCGGTCGTTCAGGTCGGCGGACAGCGCAAGACAACGCGGTCGGTCCCCTCTCCCTCCGGGAGAGGGCTAGGGTGAGGGGCTCTTGATTTGCAGCGAAAATTTCAGCCCAGCAACTCACTCATGGCAATGATCTGCTCCGCCACCTGAATCAGCTTCTGCTGGCGGCTCATGGCCTGGCGGCGCATCAGCGTATAGGCCTCTTCCTCGTTGCAGTCCTTCATCTTCATCAGCAAACCCTTGGCCAGTTCGATGCGCTTGCGCTCGGCCAGTTGCTGATCGCGCGCCTGCAATTGCGCGCGCAAGGCCTGGTCACTCTCGAAGCGCGCCATCGCCACGTCGAGAATCGGCTGCAACCGTTGTGCGTGAATGCCTTCGACGATGTAGGCACTGACCCCGGACTTGATCGCCTGACGCATCACCCCCGGGTCATGTTCGTCGGTAAACATCACGATCGGCCGGGGCTGGTCGCGGCTGACCAGCACCACTTGCTCCATGACATCGCGGCTCGGTGACTCGGTATCGATCAGGATCACGTCCGGGCGCACCGTTTCGACGCGCGCCGGCAGGTCGATGGTCAGGCCGGACTCGTCGATTACCTCGAAGCCGGCCTCGGTCAGCGCCGCTTTCAGGCGTCCGACTTTTTTCGCGGTGTCATTGATCAGCAGAATGCGCAACATGTTCGCGGTCTCCTGTCAGCGCTGGGCGAGAAGCGGGGCGGCGTCGCTCAGGGCATGCAGCTTGAAACTGCGCGCATAGCCCGACGGATCGCTGCCGTCCCAGACCTTGCCATCGAGCAACTGGCTGCTGCGCAGGTCTGCGCAGGAAGACGCGACGCCAACAGCGCTCGCTGCCTCGCGATACAGATCCAGGCGCTGAACCTGGCGGGCAACGGCCAGATAATCCGGATCCTCGCGCAACAGACCCCAGCGACGGAACTGGGTCATGAACCACATGCCGTCGGAAAGGTAGGGCAGATTGACCTCGCCATCGCCATGAAAACGCAGCGCATGCGGGTCCTGCCAGCGATTGCCGAGGCCATCGGCGTAGTCACCCATAAAACGCGGCTCGATGCACGCGGCGGGAGTGTCGAGGTACTCCGCAGCGCTGAGCAATTGCGCGGTGCTGCGGCGGTTTTCCGGGCTTTCTTCGATGAAGCGGCTGGCCTCAAGAATGGCCATGACCAGCGCCCGCGTGGTGTTGGGATATTGCTCGACGAATTCGCGGGTGCAGCCGAGGACTTTTTCCGGGTGGTCGGGCCAGATGCTCTGGCTGGTCGCCAGGGTGAAACCGAGATTCTGCTGCACGGCGCTGGCCGCCCACGGTTCGCCGACGCAAAAGCCGTCGATGCGCCCGGCTTGCAGGTGCGCAACCATTTGCGGCGGCGGCACCACCACGCTGTCGACGTCCTGCAACGGATGAATGCCCTGGCTCGCCAGCCAGTAATAAAGCCACATCGCATGGGTGCCGGTGGGGAATGTCTGGGCGAAGGTCAGTTTTGCGCGGCTTTGGTGCACACGCCGATCGAGCGCTTCAGGACTGTTCACGCCAGCCTGTTGCAAACCATGGGACAGGTTCAGGCTCTGGCCATTCTGGTTCAGGCCCATCAGCACTGCCATGTCGGTCGGGGCGACGCCGCCGATGCCCAGGTGCACCGCATAAATCAGTCCGTACAGGCTGTGCGCGGCATCCAGTTCGCCGCTGACCAGTTTGTCGCGCAGGTTGGCCCATGACGCCTGCCGCTTGAGGTTCAGGGTCAAGCCGTAGGGCTGGGCGAAGCCCTGAGTGGCGGCGACCACCACCGAGGCGCAGTCGCTCAGCGCCATGAAGCCGAGATCGATCGCGCTCTTTTCCGGCGCATCACTGCCATTGACCCAGGCCAGAGGCCCCAAGGACGTTTCGTTCATACGCTACCTCAAAAAAAACGTCGTCTCGGATTCTGCGCAGGCAAAACCCGGGGACGACGCCATTGTCCTGGCCTGCGCGCCGTCATTGGTCGGCAGACTGATGAGCGGGGTGGTGCAAGGCATATGCCAGTCGCCTGATTCGTACAGGCGCCTCGCGCCGGGGGACGATGCCCGGCTATAATCGCCGCCTCTTTTCGCCGCCCGAGTCATTGCCGCCCATGTACACCCTGGCCCGTCAGCTGTTGTTCAAACTTTCCCCGGAAACCTCCCACGATCTGTCGCTGGATCTGATCGGCGCGGGTGGACGTTTGGGCCTCAACGGCTTGCTGTGCAAGGCGCCGGCGAAAATGCCGGTGACCGTCATGGGGCTGGAGTTCCCGAACCCGGTGGGGCTGGCGGCAGGTCTGGACAAGAACGGCGCGGCCATCGACGGCTTTGCGCAACTGGGTTTCGGCTTTGTCGAAATCGGCACCGTGACCCCGCGCCCACAACCGGGTAACCCAAAGCCACGGATCTTCCGCCTGCCGGAAGCCGAGGCGATCATCAACCGCATGGGCTTCAACAACCTTGGTGTGGACAACCTCCTGGCGCGGGTCGCTGCGGCAAAATACCAGGGCGTGCTGGGCATCAACATCGGCAAGAACTTCGATACCCCGGTCGAGCGTGCGGTCGACGATTACCTGATCTGCCTGGACAAGGTTTACGCCCACGCCAGCTACGTCACCGTCAACGTCAGCTCGCCAAACACCCCGGGCCTGCGCAGCCTGCAGTTCGGTGACTCGCTCAAGCAATTGCTCGCTGATCTGGCCACCCGTCGCGCCGAACTGGCCCTGCGTCACGGCAAGCATGTGCCGCTGGCAATCAAGATCGCCCCTGACATGACCGACGAAGAAACCGCGCAGGTGGCCCAGGCATTGATCGAAACCGGCATGGACGCGGTCATCGCCACCAATACGACTTTGAGCCGTATCGGCGTCGAAGGCATGGAGCATGGCGACGAGGCGGGCGGTCTGTCGGGTGCGCCGGTGCGTGAGAAAAGCACCAACACGGTGAAAGTGCTGGCGGGCGAATTGGCCGGGCGTTTGCCGATCATTGCCGCGGGCGGGATTACCGAAGGCAAGCACGCGGCGGAGAAGATCACGGCCGGTGCAAGCCTGGTGCAGATATATTCGGGCTTCATCTACAAAGGCCCGGCGCTGATTCGTGAATCGGTGGATGCGATCGCTGCCCTGCGCTGAGGATTGCCGAAAACTTGTGGCAGCCTTTGTGGCGAGGGGATTTATCCCCGCTGGGCTGCCCAGCAGCCCCAACCTTCCACAGTGATATGTCAGGTAAATTGAAATTCGGACTTCGCGACTGCTGCGCAGCCGAGCGGGGATAAATCCCCTCGCCACGTGGATCCCGATTAACCCTTTTTGCAGGCAATAAAAAGGGCTCCTCGAAGGAGCCCCTGGGCCGTAGCCCGCCGTCCGGGAAGGACGTGCGTGGTTAATTCATTGCAAATTCAGATTGTCGTGTCGGAATAAATGCCCTGTGTCAGCCGACGGCGTGAAGTTCGTTGAGTCTGTGGATTCCCGCAGTGCCGGTCATACCGTCCCAGTTGTCGCCGCGTCCTTCTCGCCAGCCGTTGATCCAGGCTTGACGTACCGACGGTAGAGTAAATGGGCAAAGCTCACGGGATTTGCCACCAACGCCATATTGATATCCGCGCAAAAATGCTCTTTCCAACGGATCACGCTTAAGTCTTCTCATAGGGTGTTTCCCTCACTTGTTGACTGTAGTGTCGCGTTGACCTCAATTGAGGTCTGGCAGAAAAAACCTGCCATCGTGCGGCTCGCTGCCGGCGTGGCGAGCCAAGGTGTTGACGCCGTTGCGACGTCAACCTGTGCTCAGTTCTAACCAATGAGTCACACCGAGGGAATGATCGTTTTGTCATAAGCACGTAACGTAAAGGATGCTATGGCGATAAGTAACCGCGTATTTATTCAACGTTCAATGCGCAAACCCCGGTATGATCGGCGCCCCGCTGACTCAGGGGGTTAATCCTTTAGTGAGAATGACCCACGTTTGCGCTTGGGTAATATTCGACGAAGGGTCGCTTTCAGTCTTTTTGTTGCACCAACTTTTTTATCTGTCCCGGCATCTAAGCTCTTTTAACCCGAGCAGCGGGGATGGAACGGCACACCTTCGTGCCACGCGGGCGCTCTTTCAGAAAAGCGCCTGATTGAAAACCGGGTCGGCAATGCGTTGCCGGCCCACTAGCCAAAGGCTCTGGAATTACCATGTCCGATCGTTTCGAACTCTTCCTCACTTGCCCCAAAGGCCTTGAAGGCCTGCTCATCGAGGAAGCCGTCGGGCTTGGCCTTGAAGAAGCGCGCGAGCACACCTCCGCCGTGCGTGGCATGGCGACCATGGAAACCGCCTATCGCCTGTGCCTCTGGTCGCGTCTGGCCAACCGCGTGTTGCTGGTGCTCAAGCGTTTCCCGATGAAGGACGCCGAAGACCTCTACCACGGCGTGCTCGACATCGACTGGCAGGATCACATGCTCAGCGACGGCACCCTGGCCGTTGAATTCAGCGGCCACGGCTCGGGCATCGACAATACCCACTTCGGCGCGCTGAAAGTCAAAGACGCCATCGTCGACAAACTGCGCACGCCGCAGGGCGATCGTCCATCCATCGACAAACTCAACCCGGACCTGCGTATCCACCTGCGTCTGGATCGCGGCGAAGCGATTCTGTCCCTCGACCTTTCCGGCCACAGCCTGCACCAGCGCGGCTATCGCTTGCAGCAGGGCGCGGCGCCGCTGAAGGAAAACCTCGCGGCGGCAATCCTCATTCGCTCCGGTTGGCCGCGTATTGCTGCCGAAGGTGGCGCACTGGCTGACCCGATGTGCGGTGTCGGTACGTTCCTCGTCGAAGCCGGGATGATTGCCGCCGACATGGCGCCGAACCTGCGTCGCGAGCAGTGGGGCTTTACCGCGTGGCTCGGTCACGTGCCGGCACTGTGGAAAAAACTCCATGAAGAAGCCGTCGAGCGTGCCGCCGCCGGTCTGGCCAAACCGCCGCTGTGGATTCGCGGTTACGAAGCCGACCCACGATTGATTCAGCCAGGCCGCAACAACGTTGAGCGCGCCGGCCTCAGCGAGTGGATCAAGATCTACCAGGGCGAAGTGGCGACCTTCGAGCCGCGCCCGGACCAGAACCAGAAAGGTCTGGTGATCTGCAACCCGCCGTACGGCGAGCGTCTCGGTGACGAAGCCAGCCTGCTGTATCTCTATCAGAACCTCGGCGAGCGTCTGCGTCAGGCCTGCCTGAACTGGGAAGCGGCGGTGTTCACCGGCGCCCCGGATCTGGGCAAGCGCATGGGTATCCGCAGCCACAAACAGTATTCGTTCTGGAACGGCGCGCTGCCGTGCAAACTGCTGCTGATCAAGGTTCTGCCCGATCAGTTCGTCACTGGCGAACGTCGCACTCCGGAACAGCGTCAGGCCGAGCGCGAGCAAGCGGCTTACGATCAGACCCCGGACGAGCCGCAAGAGCGCAAGTTCAACAAGAACGGCAACCCGATCAAGCCGACGCCAGCCCCGGCGCCAGTGATTGAGCAGCCGCGCTTGAGTGAAGGCGGGCAGATGTTTGCCAATCGCTTGCAGAAAAATCTCAAGGCAATGGGCAAGTGGGTCAAGCGCGAAGGCATCGATTGCTACCGCGTCTATGATGCCGACATGCCGGAATACGCGATGGCCATCGACCTGTACCACGACTGGGTGCACGTTCAGGAATACGCCGCGCCGAAATCCATCGACCCGGAAAAAGCCTCGGCGCGCATGTTCGATGCGCTGGCGGCCATTCCGCAGGCGTTGAACGTCGACAAGAACCGCGTGGTGGTCAAGCGCCGCGAGCGGCAGAGCGGCACCAAGCAGTACGAGCGTCAGGCTGCGCAGGGCAAGTTCGTCGAGGTCAATGAAGGTGGCGTGAAGTTGCTGGTCAACCTCACCGACTACCTCGACACCGGCCTGTTCCTCGATCACCGGCCGATGCGTATGCGCATTCAGAAAGAGGCGGCCGGCAAACGCTTCCTCAATCTGTTCTGCTACACCGCGACCGCCAGCGTACACGCGGCCAAGGGCGGCGCGCGCAGCACCACCAGCGTCGACCTGTCGAAAACCTATCTGGACTGGGCGCGGCGCAACCTGTCGTTGAACGGCTTCTCCGACAAGAACCGTCTGGAGCAGGGCGATGTGATGGCGTGGCTGGAAAGCAGCCGTGACGAATACGACCTGATCTTCATTGACCCGCCGACGTTCTCCAACTCCAAGCGCATGGAAGGCATCTTCGATGTGCAGCGCGATCAGGTGCAGTTGATCGACTTGGCGATGGCGCGGCTGGCACCGGGTGGCGTGCTGTATTTCTCCAACAACTTCCGCAAGTTCCAGTTGGAGGAAAACCTCGCCGAGCGTTATGCGGTCGAGGAAATCAGTGCGCAGACCATTGATCCGGATTTCGCCCGCAATACCAAGATCCACCGCGCCTGGAAAATCACGGCTCGTTGACGCTTTCACTGGTTGGATCCACAGAGCGTTGATTTTTAACGGCTCGGTGGATCCAGCGGTGCTAGCTAAATTAGTGGCTAATAGCTATAACTCACACACCGCCAATGGGGTTTTCCCGCAAATCTGGCGGAGTGAGTCGTGCTTATGCCGTTGCACCCCGTGCGCCCGAAAATCCTCGGTTTCATCAGTGAAGACGTCTCAGCCTGGCTGGTCGCTTTGCTGGTGTTGCTTGCCGGCGGGATTCTCACTGGGCTGCTCGCATGGGGCACCTTCAACCAGTTTCAGCAACAATCGCGTCAGCGTTTCCAACTGCTGGCCAACGAACGCTACAGCCGCATCGCCGAACGTTTTCAGGACCAGGAGCAACGTCTCGATGGTCTGCGCCGGTTCTTCGCCAACTCCGAATCGGTGTCCCGCGCTGAATTCGATGGTTACTCTCGACCCTTATTGCTGCGCACCCAAGCCTACACTTACGCGCCGCGAGTCAGCGGTGCCGAACGGGCCGCGTTTGAACAGCAGGTACGTGATGAAGGCCTGAGCGAATTCACCATTCGCGAACTGGACGCCAAAGGCGAATTGCAACTGGCGCCGCCGCGCGACGAATACGTGCCGGTGCTCTACACGCAAACCCAGAGCCGACTGGCGCCTCCGCTGGGCTACGACTTGCTCGCCCAACCCTTGCGCCGCGAAACCCTGCAACGCGCCGACCAGCTCGGCAGCATGGCGGTGTCGCAACCGATGCATCTGGTCGGGATCGAGCCGTCGTATGCGCGTGGTGTGCTGCTGCTGGCGCCGGTCAGTCGCGCTGGAGAGTCGCAGCCGTTCGGCTATGTGATGGCGGTGATCAGCATGCGCCAGTTGCTCGCCGACGGGCTGCCCGATGCCCTGCACGATTATTTGTCGGTGCGCATTCTCGACCTGTCGACCCAAGGGCAGCACGAGGCGTTGTTCGAATCGACCAACGAAGCGGTGCCCGGCGATCTGGCGGCGACGCGCTTGCTGCGCATGGCCGATCATGACTATCAGGTCGATATCCTGCCAAGCTACGCGTTCATGCAGGCCAACCATTCTTCGGTGGGCAGTGTGATCATTCTGGGCGGCTTGCTCAGCGCGCTGCTCAGTGCCTTGCTTTACGTACTGGTCAGCCAGCGTCAGCGCGCAGTGCGCCTGGTCGAGGTGCGCACCCAGGAGTTGCATGAACGCGAGCAGGAACTGCGCGGCACCCACGGTCAACTGCGCGGCGTGCTGAATGCCGCCACTCAGGTCGCGATCATTGCCACCGACCTGCGCGGCGTGATCAACACTTTCAATCCCGGTGCCGAGCAAATGCTCGGCTACAGCAGTGCCGAAGTCGTTGGGCGGATGACCCTGGAAAACCTGCATTTGCCCCGCGAGCTGGCAGCGCGTTCGGCGGAGCTGAGTGCGCGCTACGGCAAAAACATTCCGACTTGCCACGCGATGCTGGTCGAGGGCGGCGAAGTCGGCGGCCATGAAGCGCGCGAGTGGACCCTGGTGCGCAGCGATGGCAGTCACCTGCCGGTGAACATGCTCGCCACCCCGGTGCTTGACGAGCAAGGCCTGTGGGTCGGTCATCTGGCGATCTGCATCGACATCACCGAGCGCAAACGCGTGCACGAAGTGCTGGCAGCACGCGACACATTGCTGAAGAAGCTCAGCGCCCATGTTCCCGGTGGCATCTACCAATTCAAGATGGAATTCGACGGACGCTTCAGCGTGATCTACGCCAGCGATGGCATCCGCGAAATCTACGAGCTGGAACCGGATGTGCTGCTGCTCGACTCCGAGGCGATCTTCAGTCGTATCCACCCGCAGGATGCGATTCGCGTGCGCAGCTCGATCCGCGAATCGGCGGAAAACCTCAGCCCTTGGCGCGAGGAGTACCGCGTGCAACTGCCCGAGCGCGGTCTGCGCTGGGTGCGCGGCGAGGCGACACCGGAAGAGCTGCCGGGCGGCGGGGTGCTGTGGCACGGTTATATCTCGGATATCTCCGATCTCAAGCGCGTGGAAGAAGAATTGCGCGCGTTGTCGATCACCGACTCGCTGACCGGCATTCACAACCGCCGCTATTTCCAGGAACGCCTGACCACCGAAATGGCCCGGGTCGAGCGTGGCGGCGGCGAGCTGTCGGTGATCATGCTCGACATCGACCACTTCAAGCGCATCAACGATCAGTTCGGCCACGCCGTCGGCGACCGCGTGCTGCAGGCAGTCTGCGAGCGGATCGGCCATCGCCTGCGCCGCACCGACGTGTTCTGCCGTTTGGGCGGTGAAGAGTTCATGGTGCTGTGCCCGGATATCGACGGTGAACACGCCTACATGCTGGCGATGGAGTTGTGGGAAGGTTTGCGCAGCGCGCCGGTGGACGTGGTCGGCTTGGTCACCGCGAGTTTCGGCATCGCCAGCTGGCGCCCGGGGGAGGGCGCAGATGCATTGTTGCTGCGCGCCGACTCAGGGGTTTACGCAGCGAAGCAGAATGGCCGGGATCGGGTTGAGCGGGAGATGAGCTGATTCCAACCTGACACCTGATCCTGTGGGGCAGAGGGGACCTGGCGCTGATTTTCTGTGGGAGCGAGCCTGCTCGCGAAAGCGGTTTGACAGTCACTGAACATGCTGCCTGAACTGACGCCTTCGCGAGCAGGCTCGCTCCCACAAATGAATCTGCCGCGCTTACAGCACCGAAGCGGTCTGCGGCAGTTTCGGCTGTTTGTACAGATCCAGCAGCACCTGATCGAGTACCGACGAGGCGCCGAACGGGGCCTTGTCGTTGAGGATCGCTACCACCGCCCAGGTATTGCCATTCACATCACGGCTGAAGCCAGCAATCGCGCGCACGGTGTTCAGGGTACCGGTCTTGACGTGCGCCTCACCGCGCATCGCCGTGGTTTTCAGGCGTTTGCGCATGGTGCCGTCGGTGCCGGCAATCGGCAGCGAGCTGATGTACTCGGCGGCGTACGGGCTGTGCCAGGCGGCTTGCAGCATGTTGGCCATCTCACGCGCGCTGACCCGCTCGGCCCGCGACAGACCGGAGCCGTTCTCCATCACCAGATGCGGCGCGGTGATGCCTTTCTTCGCCAGCCACTGCCGCACCACGCGCTGCGCAGCCCGGGCGTCATCACCGTCGGCATCGTTGCGGAAACGCTGACCAAGGCTGAGGAACAGCTGCTGGGCCATGGTGTTGTTACTGTATTTGTTGATGTCGCGGATGATCTCGGCCAGATCCGGCGAGTACGCGCGGGCAAGCAGTTTGGCGCCGCTCGGCGTTGGCGCCAGACGATCCTTGCCCTGAATGCTGCCACCCAGCTCCTTCCAGATCGCGCGGACGGCGCCGGCGGTGTAGGTCGCGTGGTCGAGCAGCGACAGGTAGGTCTGCGAACTGCAGCCTTCGCCCAACTGGCCGCCGACGGTTACGGTCACGCTGCCATCGGCCTGCGGCACCGGGTTGTAGCGCACGCCGCCGGTGCATTGCTTGGACGGCAGCGCCTTGACGGTGTTTTCGATGCGGATGCTGGCAATCGGCGGCTCAACCGAAATCAGTACGCGGCCACCGTCATTGCGCGCAACAAAGCGCAGGGCCTTGAGGTTGACCAGCAATGAGTCGGGTTTGACCAGGAACGGCTTGTTGTCGTCGTTGCCGTCATCGTTGAATTCCGGCAATTGCGGCTGCACGAAGAAGTTGCGGTCGAGGATCAGGTCGCCGGTAATCTGGGTCACGCCGTTGGCGCGCAGGTCGCGCATCAGCAGCCAGAGTTTTTCCATGTTCAGCTTCGGGTCACCGCCACCCTTGAGGTAGAGGTTGCCGTTGAGAATGCCGCCGCTCAGGTCGCCATCGGTGTAGAACTCGGTTTTCCACTGATGGTTGGGGCCGAGCATTTCCAGCGCCGCGTAGGTGGTGACCAGTTTCATTGTCGAGGCCGGGTTGACCGAGACGTCGGCGTTGAACACCGTCGGCGTGCCCGGACCGTCGAGCGGCACCATCACCAGCGACAGCGCAGTGGGCTGCAACTTGCTGGCCTTGAGGGCTTTTTCGACGTTCGGGGTGAGGGAAGTGTTGATGGTGGCAGCGGAGACAGGCAGGGCCAGAGGCAGAAGAAGGCCGGCGAGAAACAGTGGACGCAACGATTTGATCATATGCAATAAAACCCTGCAAAAGAGGGGAAAAAAGACGAGGACATGGATGAAAAGGCCCTCAGTGGTCATGAAAGTGTCGGCATTATGCCCCAAGCTGTAACAGCTTGTGCCGTGTCAGGCCCGGCCAATCGCTTATTTTTTTACAGGCGGTCGGCCGCAGCGACCAGAGAGTCGGGCAATCGCCGGCTTAAACTGGTAAAGTGCCGGCCGTTATTACTTAAGAGGATTGTTCCAATGGCGACTAACCGTTCCCAGCGTCTGCGCAAAAAACTGTGCGTTGATGAATTTCAAGAGCTGGGTTTCGAATTGAACCTGGACTTCAAAGAAGACTTGTCCGAAGAAGCCATTGACGCTTTCCTCGAAGCATTCATCAAAGAAGCCATGGAAGCCAACGGTCTGGGTTATGTTGGCGGCGACGACTTCGGTCTGGTGTGCCTGCAGAAGCGTGGCTCGGTCAACGAAGAGCAGCGTGCTGCCGTTGAAGCCTGGCTGAAAAACCGCTCCGAGCTGACCAAGTACGAAGTCAGCCCGCTGCTGGACGTGTGGTATCCGGAAAAGCCGATCAACGCGGCCAAGTGATACTGAAAAAACGGCGACCTTCGGGTCGCCGTTTTTTTTCGTCTGGGGTTTGAGTGTTCGGTTTGAGATTTGCGGTGGAACTGCCCCTCACCCCAGCCCTCTCCCCGAGGAGAGGGAGCCGACTTGCGGGCTTTTCAAAACCTGAGTTCGACTCGATATCCCACGTTGGCGTATGTCTTCCAGACACCTCGGTCAGTCCCCTCTCCCTTTGGGAGAGGGCTAGGGTGAGGGGCTTTTGATCTTTTGCCTTAAGCTTTGCGCCAATTGAGGATCAGCAAGGTCAGCACCCCCGCCACAATCCCCCAAAACGCCGAACCAATGGAAAACAGCGTCAGCCCCGACGCCGTGACCATGAAGGTGATCAACGCCGCTTCCCGTTCCTTCACCTCGCTCATGGCAATGCTCAAGCCATTGATGATCGAGCCGAACAGCGCCAGCGCGGCAATCGACAGCACCAGTTCCTTGGGCAACGCCGCAAACAATGCCGCCAACGTCGCGCCGAACACCCCGGCAATCCCGTAGAACACCCCGCACCACACCGCTGCGGTGTAGCGCTTGTTGCGATCTTCGTGGGCATGCGGGCCGGTGCAGATCGCCGCGCTGATCGCTGCGAGGTTGATGCCGTGGGAGCCGAACGGCGCCAACAGCAGCGAGGCAATGCCGGTGGTGGTGATCAGTGGCGAGGCCGGGACGTTATAGCCATCGGCGCGGAGCACGGCGATGCCGGGCATGTTCTGCGAGGTCATCGCCACCACGAACAGCGGAATGCCGATGCTGATGGTCGCCGCCAGTGAAAAGTGCGGGGTGGTCCAGACTGGCGTGGCAACTTCCAGATGAAACGCACTGAAATCCAGCAGCCCCATGAAGCCCGACAGCGCGGTGCCGATCAGCAGCGCCGCGAGCACGGCATAGCGTGGCGACAGGCGCTTGACCAGCAGATAGGTGAAGAACATCCCCAGCACCAGACCGGTACGGTGTTGCGCGGCGACGAAGATTTCGCTACCGATCTTGAACAGAATCCCTGCCAGCAGAGCTGCCGCCAAAGAAGCCGGGATCTTTTTCACCAGCCGTTCGAAGCTGCCGGTCAGGCCGCAGATCGTCACCAGCACCGCGCACGTGATGTAGGCGCCGATCGCCTCGCCGTAACTGACGCCCCCCAGGCTGGTGATCAGCAACGCCGCGCCGGGGGTCGACCAGGCGATGGTGATCGGTGTGCGATAGCGCAGCGACAGGCCGATCGAACACACAGCCATGCCGATCGAAATCGCCCAGATCCACGAGGAAATCTGCCCGCTGGTCAGCCCGGCCGCTTGCCCGGCCTGGAACATCAGCACCAGCGAACTGGTGTAACCGGTCATCATCGCGATGAAACCGGCGACGATGGCGGAAGGCGATGTGTCGGCCAGAGGGCGCAAGCGAGCTTGGATGGCGTCGGTCATGACGGCGGTGTTCCTTATACCAATGGAGATGTCCGCCACAACACAGAACCTCTGTGGGAGCGAGCCTGCTCGCGAAAGCGGTAGGTCAGTCAACATTCATAGTGAATGTGGAATGGCTTTCGCGAGCAGGCTCGCTCCCACGGGAGGATTGCGGTCATTCAGCGGATTCTGCGATCAAGCCTAAACTCAAACGTAACCCAGCGTTGCAATACAGCCGCAGGCGCAAACAGCCGTACAGTCGTGTTGCCACCATTCATTGTGTACAATCGCGCTGTTTTTTACGCGATACTTGCCAGCGACCTACTGTGCCGTATTACAGTCACGGTCTATTCGCCGCAGTTTTCCCGACTCGAGTGCCCATGAACGAACAGTTGCAACCCCTCAAGAAACAACCGCGAGCAGGCAAAGCCGGCCGCAGCGGAACCCAGGACGATATTGTCTACGCGCATATCTTCGAGGCCATCCTCGAACAGCGTCTGGCGCCCGGCACCAAGTTGAGCGAAGAAGCGCTGGGGGAAATCTTCGGGGTCAGCCGCACCATCATTCGCCGCGCGCTGTCGCGTCTGGCCCATGAAGGCGTGGTGCTGTTGCGGCCCAATCGTGGTGCCGTGGTCGCCAGCCCGAGCGTTGAAGAGGCGCGTCAGGTGTTTCTCGCCCGGCGTCTGGTCGAGCGGGCGATCACTGAACTGGCGGTGCAACATGCCACTGCCGAGCAGATCGCCGAACTGCGGCAGATGGTCAACGACGAGCGCGACAGTTTCTCCCGTGGCGATCGTGGTGCCGGTATTCGTCTGTCGGGCGAATTCCACCTGAAACTGGCGGAAGCGGCGATGAACGCACCGTTGATCAGCTTCCAGCGCAGCCTGGTGTCGCAGACCTCGCTGATCATTGCCCAATATGAAAGCGGCAACCGCTCGCATTGCTCGTACGACGAACACACGCAGCTGATCGATGCCATCGAAAAGCGCGACGGTGAACTGGCGGTGAACCTGATGATGCATCACATGGACCACATCGACAGCAAGCTCAATCTCGACGAGGAAGGCGCGTCGGATGATCTGCATGCGGTGTTCTCGCATTTGTTGCAGACCAAGAAGCCGGGGCGTCCAGCGGCCAAGCTCTAAGCTGAAACCGAGTCGCGGCTTTCGCGAGCAGGCTCGCTCCCACAGGAGAATGCATTTCAAAGGTGGGAGCGAGCCTGCTCGCGAAGACAACCTGACCGGCAACAAAAATCCCCCGGGGTAAACACCGCCGGGGGATTTTTTATGCTCTGGAAAAACTCAGCGCTGATGCACCAGCGCCCCCGCCGCATACGTCTGCGCCACCGTCCGGTCATCCCCCAGCGTCATCAGTACAAACAACGTCTCGGCAATGTTATTGGACTGCTTCAAGCGGTAGCTCAGCAGCGGCGTGGCGTTGTAATCCAGCACCAGGAAGTCGGCATCCGAACCCGGTTGCAGGTTACCGATCTTGTCTTCCAGGCGCAGCGCCCGCGCACCACCCAGCGTCGCCAGATACAGCGACTTGAACGGGCTCAACCGCGCACCCTGCAATTGCATCACCTTGTAGGCTTCGTTGAGGGTTTGCAGCAGTGAGAAACTGGTACCGCCGCCAACGTCGGTGCCGAGGCCGACATTGAGCTTGTGCTTTTCCGCCATCGGCAGGTTGAACAGGCCGCTGCCGAGGAACAGGTTCGAGGTCGGGCAGAACGAGATCGCCGAGCCGGTTTCCGCCAGTCGCGCGCATTCTTCGTCACACAGGTGCACGCCGTGGGCGAATACCGAGCGTTCGCCAAGCAACTGGTAGTGATCATAGACGTCGAGGTAACCCTTGCGCTCCGGGAACAGCTCTTTGACCCACTCGATTTCCTTGAGGTTTTCGCTGATGTGGGTCTGCATGTACAGATCCGGATATTCCGTCAGCAATTGCCCGGCCAGGGTCAGTTGTTCCGGGGTGCTGGTGGGGGCGAAGCGCGGCGTCACCGCATAGTGCAAGCGACCCTTGCCGTGCCAGCGCTCGATCAGCGCCTTGCTGTCGACGTAGCTGGATTCGGCGGTATCGACCAGATAATCCGGGGCATTGCGGTCCATCATCACCTTGCCGGCGATCATGCGCAGATCTAGCTTTTCCGCCGCTTCGAAAAACGAATTCACCGATTGCGGGTGCACGCTGCCGAACACCAGCGCCGTGGTGGTGCCGTTGCGCAGCAGTTCCTTGATGAAAATATCGGCCACTTCGTCGGCGTGGGCCTTGTCGCCAAACTGGCTTTCGCAAGGAAAGGTGTAGGTGTTCAGCCAGTCGAGCAGTTGCTCGCCGTAGGAGCCGACCATGCCGGTCTGCGGCAGGTGAATGTGTGTGTCGATAAAGCCCGGTGTGATCAGCGCATCCTGATAATGGTTGATCTCGATATCTGCCGGCAGGGTTGGCAGCAGTTCGCTGGCGTGGCCGAGGGCGCTGATCTTGCCATCGTCGATCACCAGCAGGCCGTCCTCGAAATATTCATAAGAGGCTTCGATGCCGACTTCGGCAGGGTCGGCGATGCTGTGCAGGATGGCGGCGCGGTAGGCTTTGCGAGTCAGAGGCATGAGGGTTCTCTAATCAGTTTGAGGCTTTGAGTTTGGCGGCCTGGCTGCGGCGCGAGGCGGGCAGCAGTCGGGCAATCGGTTCGGCGCGGGCGCTGTGCTGGCCGAAATTGGCGTTGTAAGTGGCGATGATTTCGCCGGCGATGGAAATGGCGATTTCCACAGGCAATTTGCCTTTGACTTCGCCGATGCCCATCGGGCAGCGCATGCGCTGCACCACGCTCGGGTCGAAACCACGATCACGCAGACGGTGTTCGAATTTGGCGCGTTTGGTTTTCGAGCCGATCAGGCCGAACCAGGTGAAATCGTTACGCTTGAGAATCGCCGCGGTCAGCTCCAGATCGAGCTGATGATTGTGGGTCATGACGATGCAGTAGCTGCCGGCAGGCAGGTCGTCGACTTCATCTACCGGCTCTTCGCTGACGATTTTACGCACGCCGTGAGGGACGTGTTCAGGGAACTCGGCCTCGCGCGAATCGATCCAGCGCACCCGGCAGGGCAGGCTGGCCAGCAGCGGCACGAGGGCGCGACCGACATGGCCTGCACCGAACACGGCAATCTGCGCCTGCACCTGGCCCATCGGTTCGAACAGCAACACCGTGGCGCCGCCGCAGCACTGGCCGAGGCTGGCACCGAGGCTGAAGCGCTCCAGATGGGTGTCCTGCTTGCCGCTGGCGAGCATCTCGCGGGCGATCTGCATGGCTTTGAATTCCAGATGCCCGCCACCGATGGTGTCGAACATCCGGTCGGCGCTGACGACCATTTTCGAGCCGGCATTGCGTGGCGTCGAGCCGAGTTCTTCGATGATCGTCACCAGCACACAGGGCTCGCCCTGATTCTGCAGGTCGGCGAGGGCGTCGATCCAGTTGTACATGTTCACCTCGACATCTTCGTTGTCTGTGCCGGCCTCTTCGCGAGCAGGCTCGCTCCCACATTGGCAATGCATTCCAAATGTGGGAGCGAGCCTGCTCGCGAATAGCCGCGCCTCGGTCCTAGAGCGGAGCCAGCTCGGTTTCAGCTTCGACAGCCTTCACCGCTTTGAGCTGGCGCATCTGCTCGCAGCCCCACAACACCCGCTCCGGCGTGGCCGGCGCATCGATCTTCGGCTGATGCTGATAATCACCGAGGCTCGCCACCGCGTCCTTGATCGCGCACCAAGCGGCGATGCCGAGCATGAACGGCGGTTCACCGACGGCTTTGGAGTGGAACACCGTGTCTTCCGGGTTCTTGCGGTTCTCCACCAGTTTCACCCGCAGATCCAGCGGCATGTCCGCCACCGCCGGGATCTTGTAGCTGGCCGGGCCGTTGGTCATCAGCTTGCCCTTGTTGTTCCAGACCAGCTCTTCCATGGTCAGCCAGCCCATGCCCTGGACGAAACCGCCCTCGACCTGACCGATGTCGATCGACGGGTTCAGCGAGGCGCCGACGTCATGCAGGATGTCGGTGCGCAGCATCTTGTACTCGCCGGTCAGGGTGTCGACGATCACTTCGCAGCAGGCTGCGCCGAAAGCGAAGTAATAGAACGGACGCCCACGGGCCTGACTGCGGTCGTAATAGATTTTCGGGGTCTTGTAGAAGCCAGTGCTCGACAGCGAGACCTGATTGAAATACGCCTGCTGGATCAGCGCTTCGAAGGTCAGGATCTGCTCGCGCACCCGCACGTGGCCGTTGCGGAATTCGACGTCTTCTTCGCTGACTTTGTAGTGCCGCGCGGCGAATTCGACCAGGCGTTGCTTGATGGTCTGTGCTGCGTTCTGCGCGGCTTTGCCGTTCAGGTCGGCGCCGCTGGAAGCAGCGGTCGGCGAGGTGTTTGGCACCTTGTCGGTGTTGGTCGCGGTGATCTGCACACGGTCGATTTCGACCTGGAACACTTCCGCCACGACCTGAGCGACTTTGGTATTCAGGCCCTGACCCATTTCCGTACCGCCGTGGTTCAAGTGGATGCTGCCGTCGGTGTAGATGTGGATCAGCGCACCGGCCTGATTGAGGAAACTGGCGGTGAAGGAAATGCCGAATTTCACCGGGGTCAGCGCCAGGCCTTTTTTCAGGATCGGGCTGTTGGCGTTGTAGCGACGGATCGCTTCGCGGCGCTCGGCGTACTGGCTGCTTTCTTCCAGTTCGGCGGTCATCTCTTCGAGCATGTTGTGCTCGACGGTCTGGTAGTAGTGGGTGACGTTGCGCTCGGTCTTGCCGTAGTAATTGGCCTTGCGCACCGCCAGCGGGTCGAGTTTCAAGTGCCGGGCAATCGCGTCCATCACCTCCTCGATGGCGACCATGCCTTGCGGGCCACCGAAGCCACGGTAAGCGGTGTTCGACGCGGTGTTGGTCTTGCAACGGTGACCGTTGATGGTCGCATCGCCGAGGTAGTAGGAGTTGTCCGAGTGGAACATCGCCCGGTCGACGATCGAAGCAGACAAGTCCGGCGAGCAACCGCAGTTGCCGGCCAGCTCCATGTTGATCCCGTGCAGACGGCCGCTGCTGTCGAAACCGACATCATATTCAACGTAGAACGGGTGGCGCTTGCCGGTCATCAGCATGTCTTCGACGCGCGGCAGGCGCATCTTGGTCGGTTGGCCAGTGAGGTGCGCGACCACCGCGCACAGGCACGCCGGGCTCGCGGCCTGGGTTTCCTTGCCACCGAAACCACCGCCCATGCGGCGCATGTCGACAACGATCTTGTTCATCGACACGTCGAGCACTTCGGCGACCAGTTTCTGCACTTCGGTCGGGTTCTGCGTCGAGCAGTAGACGATCATTCCGCCATCTTCGGTAGGCATCACCGAGGAGATTTGTGTCTCCAGATAGAAGTGCTCCTGGCCGCCGATGTGCAGCGTGCCCTGAATGCGGTGTTCAGCCGTGGCCAGCGCCGAAGCCGAATCGCCGCGCTGATGGGTGTGGCTGTCGAGCACGAAATGGCGTTTGCGCAGGGCTTCGACGACGTCGAGCACCGGTTCCAGATCCTGGTATTCGATGATCGCGGCCATCGCTGCTTTGCGCGCGGTTTCCAGGTCTTTCGCCGCGACCGCCAGCACCGGTTGGCCGACAAACTGCACGTCATCGATCGCCAGCAGCGGGTCGCCCGGCATCAGCGGGCCGATGTCTTTCAGGCCCGGCACGTCTTCGTGGGTGATGACGATGCGCACGCCTTCGAAGGCGTAGCACGGCGACGTGTCGATGCTGAGGATTTTCGCATGGGCGCGGTCCGACAGGCGTGCATACAGGTGCAATTGGTTGGGGAATTCCAGGCGATCATCGATGTACTGCGCTTCACCGGACACATGCTTGGCGGCGCTGTCGTGCTTGACGCTGCGGCCGACACCGGTGGTCAGATCCTTGGCGAACAGTTCGGCCAGTTCAGCCTGGGTCTTCTCTACGGCGTGATGGTTAGACATAAGCGGTCACCCGAGTCTCGATGTGCGGTGTTTGCAGTTCGATGAAGTATTTGCGCAGCAGGTTCTGCGCGCTGAGCAGGCGATATTCCTTGCTGGCGCGGAAGTCCGAGAGCGGCGTGAAGTCTTCGGCCAGCGCGGCGCAGGCGCGTTCGATCACGGCGTTGTTGAAAGGTGCACCTTGCAGCACGGCTTCGCAGTGCGCAGCGCGTTTCGGAATCGCCGCCATGCCGCCGAAGGCCACGCGCGCGTCGCTGATCACGCCATTTTCCACGCGCAGATTGAAGGCAGCGCAGACGGCGGAGATGTCGTCATCCAAGCGCTTCGACACTTTATAGGCACGGAACAACTGCTCGGCGCTGGCGCGCGGGACGATGATTTTTTCGATGAACTCGCTTTCCTGACGCGCGGTGACGCGATAGTCGATGAAGTAATCTTCCAGGTTCAAGGTGCGGCGGGTTTCGCCTTTGCACAGCACGATCTGCGCGCCGAGGGCGATCAGCAGCGGTGGCGAGTCACCGATCGGCGAGGCGTTGCCGATGTTGCCGCCGAGGGTGCCTTGATTGCGGATTTGCAACGAAGCGAAGCGGTGCAGCAGTTCGCCGAAGTCCGGGTACTCGGCATTCAAGGCCTCGTAGCAGTCGGAGAGGGCGGTGGCGGCGCCGATTTCGATGCGGTCATCGAAGGTTTCGATGCGCTTCATTTCGGCGACGTTACCGACATAGATCATCACCGGCAGAGTGCGGTGGAACTGGGTGACTTCCAGCGCCAGATCGGTGCCGCCGGCGAGCAGCCGCGCTTGTGGATAAGCGTCGTAGAGATCGGCCAGGTCAGCGACGGTCAGCGGCACCAGGCAGCGCTTGTCGCCGCTGTTGAGTTCGCCGATATCGGTCGGCGCGATGGCCTTGAGGCGGGCAATGGTTTCGGCTTCGCGAGCGTCGAACTGATCCGCTGGCTTGGCGCAGCAGGATTGTTCGGCAGCGGCCAGAATAGGGCGGTAGCCGGTGCAGCGGCAGAGGTTGCCGGCCAGCGCTTCGTGAGCCTTGGCCTGATCCGGCGCATCGCTGTTCTTTTGCAGGGCGAACAACGACATCACGAAACCGGGGGTGCAGAAGCCGCACTGCGAACCGTGGCACTCGACCATGGCTTTCTGCACGCTGTGCAGTTCGCCTTTGTGCTTGAGGTCTTCAACGCTGATCAGTTGTTTGCCGTGCAAGGACGAGACGAAAGTCAGGCACGAATTGAGGCTGCGATAGCGAATATGTTCACGCCCCGTATCATCGGTCTGCAACTCGCCAACCACCACGGTGCAGGCGCCACAGTCACCGCTGGCGCAACCTTCTTTGGTGCCGGGCTTGCCTACGTGTTCACGCAGGTAATTGAGCACAGTCAGATTCGGGTCCAGGGCGTGCTCGCTACGGAGTTCCTGGTTAAGTAAAAACTGGATCACGGAAGGCCTCGCAGACTCATTATTGTTGTTAACCGACGTGAACCGAATTTAGCAGGTCTGACTTTTCGGTCAATGGTTTTCTGACTTAAGGGTCAGGAAAAACCGTTTCGTCGATCAACAGCGTGTCTATTCAGTATTGACCTTCATCGGTCACTGCGCTTTTTTGCGGGATTCGTGCCAAAAACCGCTGAGTGGGCACTCCGCCATGACCGTGCATTTGCGCTACACTGCGCCGCTTGTGCAGATCGATAGAGTTTGAAGGACAACCATGACGTTCAAGGCGCCGGACAGCCTCGCCGAGCAAATCGCTCACCACCTCGCCGAACGCATCATTCGTGGCGAAATGAAGCCAGGAGAGCGCATCCAGGAACAGAAGGTCACGCTGGCGCTCAACGTCAGCCGCGGTTCGGTCCGCGAAGCCTTGCTGATCCTCGAGCGCCGTCACCTGATCGCGATCCTGCCGCGTCGTGGCGCCCACGTTACCGAGCTGACGCCGCACAAGGTGCAGAGCCTGTGCACGCTGATGAGCGAGCTGTACATCCTGCTCGGCAATTCCGTGGCCAATGGCTGGCAAGTGCAGTCGGACATGGCGCCGTTCGTGCAGATCCAGCAGCGCCTGACCGCCAATTACGAACGCGGCGACATCCGCAGCTTCGTCGATGACAGCTTCGCGGTGATGCGCGCCGCCTATCCGTTTGCCAACAATCCGTACCTGCAAGAAACCGTCGAGAACCTCCAGCCGGCGATGAGCCGCGCGTATTTCCTCGCCCTCGAACAGCGCAAGGCGGAAATGAGCGAATTCCTCGAACTGTTCGAACGCTTGCTCGCCGCCGTACTCGCCCGTGATTTGCCGCAGATCCGCATCGTGCTCACGGCGTATGCCCAGCGCAGCTGCGATCTGGTGGTGTCTGCGCTGACGGTTGCCTGAGCGTGCGGCTGAAGTGCATCAAACTGGCGGGGTTCAAATCCTTCGTCGACCCGACCACGGTGAACTTCCCCAGTAACATGGCGGCGGTCGTCGGGCCGAACGGTTGCGGCAAGTCGAACATCATCGACGCCGTGCGCTGGGTGATGGGCGAAAGTTCGGCGAAGAACCTCCGTGGCGAATCGATGACCGACGTCATCTTCAACGGTTCGACCAGCCGCAAACCGGTGAGCCAGGCGAGCATCGAACTGGTGTTCGACAACTCCGATGGCACGCTGCTCGGCGAATACGCGGCCTATGCGGAAATTTCCATCCGCCGCAAAGTCACCCGCGACAGCCAGACCACTTATTACCTCAACGGCACCAAATGCCGTCGACGCGACATCACCGATATCTTCCTCGGCACCGGCCTTGGCCCGCGCAGCTACTCGATCATCGAACAGGGGATGATCTCCAAGCTGATCGAATCCAAGCCCGAAGACCTGCGCAATTTCATCGAAGAAGCCGCCGGCATCTCGAAATATAAAGAGCGCCGCCGCGAGACCGAGAACCGCATCCGCCGCACTCACGAGAACCTCGCCCGCCTCACCGACCTGCGCGAGGAGCTGGAGCGCCAGCTCGAACGTCTGCACCGTCAGGCCGAGGCGGCGAAAAAGTATCAGGAACTCAAGGCCGAAGAGCGTCAGCTCAAGGCGCAACTGTCGGCCCTGCGCTGGCAGGATCTTAACGAGCAGGTCGGTCAGCGCGAGTCGATCATCGGCAACCAGGAAGTCAGCTTCGAAGCGCTGGTCGCTGAACAGCGTAACGCTGATGCGGCCATCGAACGCCTGCGCGACGGTCACCACGACCTGTCCGAGCGCTTCAATCTGGTGCAGGGCCGCTTCTATTCGGTCGGCGGCGATATCGCCCGGGTCGAGCAGAGCATTCAGCATGGCCAGCAGCGGTTGCGCCAGTTGCAGGACGATCTGAAAGAAGCCGAACGCGCGCGTCTGGAAACCGAATCGCACCTTGGCCACGACCGCACGCTGTTGCTGACCCTCGGCGAAGAGCTGGACATGCTCACGCCAGAACAGGAAGTCACCAGCGCCGCCGCCGAGGAAGCCGCTGCGGCCCTCGAAGAAGCCGAAACCACCATGCACGGCTGGCAGGAGCAGTGGGATGCTTTCAACCTGACCGCTGCCGAACCGCGCCGTCAGGCTGAAGTCCAGCAGTCGCGGATCCAGCAGCTGGAAAGCAGCATGGAGCGTCTGGCCGACCGGCAGAAACGTCTCGCTGAAGAGCGCGCGTTGCTGTCCGCCGACCCGGAAGACGCGGCGATCATGGCGCTCAACGAGCAGCTCGCCGAGTCCGAAGCGACCCTCGAAGATTTACAGACCAGCGAAGAAGCGCAAGTCGAAAAGCTTGAACAACTGCGTCAGGAATTACAGCAAGCGTTGACCGCACAGCAGCAGGCGCAGGGCGATCTGCAGCGGCTCAACGGTCGTTTGGCGTCGCTGGAAGCCTTGCAGCAGGCCGCGCTCGATCCGGGCACCGGCACCGCCGAATGGTTGAAGGAACACAATCTCGCCGAGCGTCCGCGCCTGGCCGAAGGCCTGAAGGTAGAGGCCGGTTGGGAGCTGGCGGTGGAAACCGTGCTCGGCGCCGATCTGCAAGCGGTGCTGGTCGACGATTTCAGCGGTTTTGATCTGTCCGGTTTCACTCAAGGCGATTTGCGCCTGCTCAGCCCGGCCAGCGGTGGCGTGCGGGTGGCGGGCAGCCTGCTGGACAAAGTCGAGGCGCAGATCGATCTGTCGCCGTGGCTCGGCCAGGTCAAACCGGTCGACAGCCTTGAACAGGCGCTGGCCTTGCGCGGCCAGTTGAGCGCCGGGCAAAGCCTCATCAGCCGCGACGGCTATTGGGTCGGTCGACACTTTTTACGCGTACGTCGCGCCAGCGAAGCGGAAAGCGGCATGCTCGCCCGTGGCCAGGAAATCGAAGACCTGCAACTGGAGCGCGAAGAGCGCGAAGCAACGGTCGAAGCCATGGAAACCCGTCTGCAAACCTTGCGCGCGCAACAGCGCCAGCAGGAAAACGGCCGCGAACATCTGCGCCGCTTGCTGCAGGACGAAGCGCGCCAGCAAGGCGAACTGAAAGCGCAGTTGTCCGCCGGCAAGGCCAAAGCCGAACAGCTGACATTGCGCCGCACCCGTCTCGATGAAGAACTGGTCGAACTCGCCGAACAGCGCGAGCTTGAGCACGAGCAGGTCGGCGAAGCGCGCATGAATTTGCAGGAAGCGCTGGACGCCATGGCGCTCGACACCGAGCAGCGCGAGTTGCTGCTGGCCCAGCGCGACAGCCTGCGCGAGCGCCTTGATCGCGTGCGTCAGGAAGCGCGGCAGCACAAGGATCACGCCCATCAATTGGCCGTGCGTCTCGGCTCGTTGCGCGCCCAGCATGACTCCACGCGACAGGCGCTGGAGCGTCTGGAGATGCAGGCCGAGCGCCTGACCGAAAAGCGCGAACAGTTGAGCCTGAATCTGGAGGAGGGCGAGGCGCCGCTGGAAGAGCTGCGTCTGAAACTCGAAGAACTGCTCGACAAGCGCATGACCGTCGATGAAGAACTCAAGACCGCGCAGATCGCCCTGGAAGACGCCGATCGTGAATTGCGCGACGCGGAAAAACGCCGCACCCAGGCCGAGCAGCAATCGCAGTTGATTCGCGGCCAGCTCGAACAGCAACGCATGGAGTGGCAGGCGCTGACCGTACGGCGCAAGGCTTTGCAGGATCAATTGCTCGAAGATGGCTACGATCTCAACGGCGTGCTCGCGACATTGACCGCGCAAGCCAGTGAACGCGAAGCCGAAGAAGAACTCGAACGCATCAACGCGCGGATTCAGCGCCTGGGTGCGATCAACCTCGCGGCCATCGACGAATACACGCAACAATCGGAGCGTAAACGTTATCTGGATGCGCAGGACGCCGATCTGGTCGAGGCGCTGGAGACCCTGGAAAACGTCATCCGCAAAATCGATAAGGAAACCCGCAACCGTTTCAAAGATACCTTTGATCAGATCAACGGTGGTTTGCAGGCACTTTTCCCGAAAGTTTTCGGTGGCGGGCGCGCGTATTTGGAACTGACGGGCGAAGATCTACTCGATACAGGGGTGACGATCATGGCGCAGCCGCCCGGGAAGAAGAACAGCACCATCCATTTGCTCTCCGGCGGCGAAAAGGCCCTGACTGCATTGGCCCTGGTTTTTGCCATCTTCAAGTTGAACCCGGCGCCGTTCTGCATGCTCGATGAGGTTGACGCGCCACTGGATGACGCTAACGTTGGACGCTACGCACGCCTGGTCAAAGAGATGTCGCAGACCGTGCAGTTCATCTACATCACCCACAACAAGATCGCCATGGAAATGGCCGAGCAGTTGATGGGTGTGACGATGCATGAACCGGGCTGTTCGCGACTGGTGGCGGTGGATGTCGAGGAGGCGATGGCGATGGTGGACGCCTAGCGGCGCAGCTGCAGGTTACAAGCTCCAAGCTGCAAGTGGACGGCTTGTGGCTTGGAGCTTAAAGCTTGTAGCTGCGAAGCCTTTGATCGTGCTAGTTTAATGTCAATTTTTCGTATACGTGGGCAAAACGCCTGTCAGAACATAGAGTTGGCGCCACGTTTTAAAGCGGTTTACGCAGTGTAAACCCCTTATTTTTCAGCATTTTTTATAGAGGCACGGGATTACATGGAAATCGGTCTGCGCGAGTGGCTGATCGTCATCGGCATCATTGTGATAGCCGGTATTCTTTTCGATGGCTGGCGCCGTATGCGCGGCGGCAAGGGAAAGCTGAAGTTCCGTCTCGACCGGAGCCTGTCCAATCTGCCGGACGAGGACACCAGCGCCGAGCTGTTGGGCCCGGCCCGCGTCCTGGACACGCACAAAGAGCCGCAACTGGACGAGCACGATCTGCCGTCGGTGAGCATGCCCAACCGCGAAGCCCGCGAGCCGCGTGAATCCGGCTCGAAACGCGGCAAGCGCGGCAGCAACGGCCCGGCGCAGGGCGACTTGAACCTCGACCTCGATCTGGATGGCGGCCCGAGCTTCAGCAGCCGCGATGACGATTTCGCCGAAGACAGCAAGCCTGCACCTGCCGTGGCGGAAAAAGATCAGCCGCAAGCCGAAGAAGTCCTGGTGATCAGCGTGATCTGCCGCGACCCGGCCGGCTTCAAAGGCCCTGCGCTGCTGCAGAACATTCTCGAAAGCGGCCTGCGTTTCGGCGAGATGGATATTTTCCACCGCCACGAAAGCATGGCCGGCAACGGCGAAGTACTGTTCTCCATGGCCAACGCGGTCAAGCCGGGCATCTTTGATCTGGACGACATCGACCACTTCAGCACTCCGGCGGTGAGCTTCTTCCTTGGTCTGCCAGGCCCGCGTCATCCGAAGCAGGCTTTCGACGTGATGGTCGCGGCGGCCCGCAAGCTGTCGCAGGAACTGAACGGCGAGCTGAAAGACGATCAGCGCAGCGTACTGACTGCGCAGACGATTGAGCACTACCGTCAGCGCATCGTCGAATTCGAACGCCGCGCATTGACGCAGAAGCGCTAAGGCCAAAATCGAAAGATCGCAGCCTTCGGCCTGTAGGAGCTGACGAGTGCAACGAGGCTGCGATCTTCTGGCACCGCCGCCGATAATGGAATAAAACTGGAGCAGCCTCGGCTGCTCTTTTGCTTTATGAGAGAACACCCATGACCGCCGCCAAAACCCGCATTCTAGAGCTGCGCGCTGAGCTGGATCAGCACAACTATCGCTATCACGTTCTCGACGAGCCGAGCATTCCCGATGCCGAGTACGACCGCTTGTTCCACGAGCTCAAGGCGCTGGAAGCGGCCAACCCGGAACTGATCACCAGCGATTCGCCGACCCAGCGCGTCGGCAGCATGGCGTTGACTGCGTTCACTCAGGTGCGCCACGAAATCCCGATGCTCAGCCTCGGCAACGCCTTCGAAGAATCCGACATGCGCGAGTTTGATCGCCGCGTCAACGAAGGCCTCGACGTGCCGGCCGGCGATCTGTTCGGTGGCGGCGCGGCGGTGGAATACAGCTGCGAGCCGAAGCTCGATGGCCTGGCGGTCAGCCTGCTGTATCAGGATGGTCTGTTGGTGCGCGGCGCCACCCGTGGCGATGGCACCACCGGCGAGGACATCAGCGTCAACGTGCGTACCGTGCGCAATATTCCGCTGAAGCTGCACGGCGAAGGCTGGCCGGCGACGCTGGAAGTGCGCGGTGAAGTGTTCATGTCCAAGGCCGGTTTCGAGCGCCTCAATGCTTCGCAGCTGGAAATCGGCGGCAAGACCTTTGCGAACCCGCGCAACGCGGCAGCAGGCAGCCTGCGCCAGCTCGATTCGAAGATCACCGCCAATCGTCCGCTGGAATTCTGCTGCTATGGCATCGGTCAGGTGTCTCACGATATCGCCGACACCCACATCGGTAACCTCAAGCAGTTGCAGAAGTGGGGCATGCCGATCAGTCACGAACTGAAGCTGGCCAAGGGCATCGATGAGTGCCTGGAGTACTACCGCGACATCGGCGAACGTCGTAACTCGCTGGCCTATGAAATCGATGGCGTGGTGTTCAAGGTCAACAGCATCGCTGACCAGCGTGAGCTGGGCTTCCGCGCCCGCGAGCCGCGCTGGGCGATCGCACACAAATTCCCGGCGATGGAAGAACTCACCGAGCTGCTCGACGTGGAATTCCAGGTCGGCCGCACCGGTGCGGTGACGCCGGTGGCGCGTCTGAAACCGGTGAAGGTCGCCGGCGTCACCGTGGCCAACGCCACGTTGCACAACATGGACGAAGTGGCGCGACTGGGCCTGATGATCGGCGACACGGTGATCATCCGCCGCGCCGGTGATGTGATTCCGCAAGTGGTGCAGGTAGTCACCGAGCGTCGCCCCGATGACGCGCGCCCGGTGGCCATTCCCGAAAGCTGCCCGGTGTGCGGCTCCCACGTTGAACGCACGCAACTGGTCAAGCGCAGCAAGGGCAAGGAAACCTTCAGCGAAGGTGCGGTGTATCGCTGCGTCGGCCGACTGGCCTGTGGCGCGCAATTGAAGCAGGCGATCATTCACTTCGTCTCGCGCCGGGCCATGGACATCGAAGGCTTGGGCGACAAGAGCGTCGAGCAACTGGTCGACGAAGGGCTGGTCAGCTCGCCGGCCGATCTGTATGCGCTGAAGTTCGACGACATCGTCGATCTGGAAGGCTTTGCCGAGGTATCGAGCAACAAGCTTCTCAAAGCCATCGAAGACAGCAAGCAACCGAGCCTGGCACGTTTCATCTACGCCCTCGGCATTCCCGATGTCGGCGAAGAAACGGCCAAGGTGCTGGCGCGTTCGCTGGGTTCGCTGGAGCGCGTGCAACAGGCCTTGCCGCATGTGCTGACTTACCTGCCGGACGTCGGCCTGGAAGTGGCGCACGAGATTCACAGCTTCTTCGAGGATGCGCACAACCAGCAGGTCATCAGCGAACTGCTCGGCCATGGTCTGCAGATTCAGGATCAGGGCGAGCTGGGCGCCGAATTCGCCGCCAGTACCACCCTGGGCGGCTTGCTCGACAAGCTGCACATTCCTTTCGTCGGCCCCGGTGGCGCGCAGAAACTGGCCGACCGCTTTGGCTCGCTGGATGCAGTGATGAGCGCTGACTGGCTGGATATGCGCCAGGCATTGCCGGAGAAGCAGGCCAACTCGGTGCGCGAGTTCTTCGCCTCGCCTGAGCATCGGCAACTGGCCGAGCAGGCCGAGCAGCAATTGCGCGATTTCGGCATGCATTGGCAGAGCGAGAAGAAAGTTGTCGAAGGTCTGCCATTGTCCGGCGAAACCTGGGTGCTGACCGGCAAGGTCGAGTTGATGAGCCGGGATGTGGCCAAGGATCATCTGGAAAGCCTGGGTGCCAAAGTCGCCGGTTCGGTGTCGGCGAAAACCCATTGCGTGGTCGCAGGCCCGGGTGCCGGGTCGAAACTGACCAAGGCCAACGAACTGGGGGTGAAGGTCATGGACGAAGAAGCGTTTATCGCCTTCCTCAAAACCCACGGCGTCGCTGTCTGACGGTGTGAACCCCTGTGGCGAGGGGATTTATCCCCGCTGGGTTGCGCAGCGACCCCAAAACCCTGCGCCCGATCATCTCATCTGTATCGCGTGTACGGTTTTTTGCGACTGCTGCGCAGTCGAGCGGGGATAAATCCCCTCGCCACAACGGCGGTGTCACTCAGGAGCGGGCTGTATTCGGGAACGATGTTGTCTTCCGGATGATCTAGTCTTGGCCAGTCCCAGGGAGAGATCGCCATGCACCGCTTCTTCGAGCAGCTCAGTTCCCGCATCATCGCGCCGTTCGTGGCCGGATCCTCGCGCAACAGCAAAGTCTGGCCGTGCCGTTGCGGCCAGTCGCTGTTCTTTCGCAACAGTCAGTGCCTGGCCTGTAACGCCTTGCTCGGCTATCAACCTGAAGAAAGTCGCCTGACCTCGCTGCAACCGGGGCCGGAAGAGGGCACCTGGACGCTCGACGCCGATCCCGACGCCGGCCTGTTCCGCCGCTGCGCCAACCTCGACATGCCCGCCGCGTGCAATTGGCTGCTGCCGGCCAATGATCACGACACCTTGTGCATCGCTTGCAGCCTCAACCGCACCATTCCCGACCTGTCCGTCGCGGAAAATCCCGAACGCTGGCGCAAGGTCGAAATCGCCAAGCGCAGACTGGTCGCGCAACTGATCACCCTCGGCCTGCCGGTGATCCCGAAAACCGTCGACGAAGAAACCGGACTGGCGTTCGACTTCATTGGCGTAGACCTCGAAGGCAACGCGCCGATGACCGGCCACGCCAATGGCCTGATCACCCTCGACATCAAAGAGGCCGACGATGCACACCGTGAGCAGGTCAGGGCGGCGATGCACGAACCTTACCGCACGCTGCTCGGGCATTTTCGCCACGAAGTCGGCCACTACTACTGGGACCGCCTCATCGCCAACGGCCCTTGGCTGGACGCGTTCCGCAATCTGTTCGGCGACGAACGCGCCAGTTACGCCGAGGCGCTGGACCGGCATTACCAGCAAGGCGCACCGCTGGACTGGCCGCAGCACTACGTCAGTGCCTACGCGACCATGCACCCGTGGGAAGACTGGGCGGAAACCTGGGCGCATTACCTGCACATGATGGACGCGGTCGACACGGCGCTGGGCTTCGGCATGAGCGCGCGGGAAATGGACTTCGACTATCAGCCGTTTCCGACCAGCACCCTGTACGACCCCGAGCATCCCGGCGGCACGGCATTCCTGTCGTTCGTCAATGCGTGGATCGAACTGGCCGGCATGCTTAACGAACTGTCGCGCAGCATGGGCCAGCCGGATTTCTACCCGTTCGTACTGCCGGCGGCGGCGATCGCCAAGTTGCACTTCATTCATCTGGTGATCCAGCAGGCGGGCGGAAGGGCGGATGAGGTGCTGGCCTTGTAGGTGTCGCAGGCCGTGATGTTTATGTCCTTGAAGCCGTTCAGGTTTTTTATCTGCAACCAACGGTTGTAAGTTCATCTCAGACAGGTACAATGGCGCGGCTCGCCGACAGGCAAGCGTCGTTATGGTGACCCCATCGGTCCCCCCGCAACGATTACCCGTGAACCTGGTCAGATCCGGAAGGAAGCAGCCACAGCGGGAACATTGTGTGCCGGGGTGTGGCTGGTGGGGGCACCACCTTAACGAACCTACCGAGAATTCAAAGAGAACTGCATGGGTTTCGCCCACTGCGGTTTTTTTATGCCTGCGATTTGGCTAGTGGCGTTGATCCGCCATCAGAAACGCGCGGATCAGCAGCGCAGCGTCCCGGTGCCCGTGCGGCTGTCGACCGCGAACAGTGGCATACTCCCTCGCCTGGCATTGAGAGGTAAGGCAAGTGGGTGAAATCGACGATCTGACTCGTGAAAAACTGCGCGAATGGCAGATGCGGCGTCTGGAAGTCAAAACGCAGATGCAGGATCAGCCCGAGCGCACGCTGGAGTTGTCGCGAGTGCTCGACCTGATGGATGAGGAGCACGCTGCGATTCTGGCGGCTTCGACCGTGTTCAACGCGGCTGAAGAAACTGCGCAGCCGCTCGCGGTGCAGGACCAGCCCGTCATCACTGAATCGGTGGCCGGCCAGTACGACCTGCAACTGCACGCCAGCGCGCAAAACCCTGAACACCTGCGCAAACTGCTGGAAATGGCGCTCTACGAAGTGCAGGCGCAGATCGATGCGGGGGCGATGGCCAGCGGCACTGAACGACGTGGCATGTCCGGCACGCTCGGCGGCTACTCCTTCGAACTGCGGATCAGCCCCGAGTCCGGCAGTGAGGGAAACTTGCCGCAGTCCCATGAAATGCACGACGAGAATGACCAGGACTGATCTGGTGTTGTATTAAAGCCCAGGCGGCGAGGTTGTATGCACCCGGAACATTTTGATTTGGCCACCCCGGTATTTCTGCCCATCACCCATGATGCGTGTACGGCGCTGTTGCAGCCCGAGGGTGTCGCGACACTGGCAAGCCTGAGCGACCCGGAACTTGCGGCAGTGCTGGTTATTCAGAACCTCGCCCAGGCCACGGAACAGGATCTGAGCGCCAGCGCCGCGGAGAAGATTCTCGCCAGACTCATTGACTGGTCTGTCACCTCCCGGCGCACCGGATCGGCAGGACTGCTTGCAGAGGCGCGGCGTCTGTTCGATTCGCGCAAATTGTATTTCGGCCTCAATGCGCTCAAAGGCCTGAACTTGCGCTTTCTCATGGCCGATGAAGTCGCCGCGCAGGCATTTCTGTTGCCCGGCGGGCAGTGGGATGTCGACTACAAGATCCGCCATCAGCAACAGAACAACCCGTTCATTCAGCAAATGGTCACGCCACGCGAGCGTGAACACTGGTTAAGTGCGGCGCAGGACAAACTGCTGCGAACCTTCCGTGCCAACCTCGACGAAGACCTGCACGTGCAGGGTTATGCGGGCATCGGCAAGAGCTACATGCTCAGCGCGCTGATCGAGTGCCTGCGCTCGAAACGCACTCTGGTACTGGCGCGCACCCCGGCGAAACTGGCGACGCTGCGCAAGCACATCGTGCAGGTCCACGACACGGAAATTGGCCAGACCTTTTTCGATTTCGCCCAGGCGCAGCTGCTCGGTCCCCGGTTGCCTATGGCCAGAGCGCCGGCGCGTCTCCCGAGCAAGCAGGCGCTGGCGCAGGAGCTGAATATCTTCGGCTTTCGCCACCACGACGGGCCGGGCACCCTCGAGGTTTGTCTGCGCGTGCTCAAGCTGTACTGCGCCTCAAGAGATCACACGCTGTCCGCCAGGCACTTGCCGCACTTCCAGCAGCCCTTGACCGGCGCAGACTCGCAAGCGCTGCTGGAATACTCCAGTCGCCTGTGGGTGTATCTGGAAGCCAATCCGGCCTGGGCCAGCCAGAGCGGTTTTCAGACGTTGTTGATGGTCAAGCGCGCCAGTCTCGCCAGTTGCCGCGTCCCGCCGCGCTACACCCATGTGATCATCGACGAAAGCCAGGATGTGCCGGCGTCGCTGCTGCAAATCATCGAGCGCGGGCAGCAGGTGCTGATCACCCTCGGCGATGAGTATCAGCAGGCCACGGGCGAGGCGCCCAAGCGCAAGCGTGAAGTTCGTCAGAGCGATATCTGCTATTCGGTGCGCTCGGGGCGCAATGTCGAGCGCCTGGTCAATCCGCTGATCTCGCGTCACACGCACAAGAGCAAAGTGCCGTTTGAAGGCGCTCGACACGCCGACGTCGATATCGAGTACTACCCGCAAGCCTTCGTGCCGCCCGAAGGTTGCGTGGTGCTGACCGCTTCACCGTGGGACACGATGATGTGGGCTATCCACCTGCACGATTGCAATTGCGCCTTCAGTTTTCCCGACCGGGAAGCGCAGGACGACATCAAGCATTTCATGACCACCGCCATCGAGCTGTTCCGCCGCGACTTCTATAACGCCGGGTCCAGCGAGAAAGGACCGCACCCGTATTTCAGCGACATGGCTGATTGGCAGCAGGTGCGCGCCGCCAACCAGTTCGATGAAGCATTCTTGTGGATCGAGGCACAGTTGCAAAACGGCTTCATGATTGCCGACCTGACGCGACTGAGCCAAAAGATCATCGAGCCGGGCAAAGCCTGCCTGTTGATGATGGCCGAGCGGGCTGGCGGCATGGAGTTCAGGCGCGTGCTGTTGACCCGGACGTTGCTCAGTAACGAGAAATTCAAGGACGCCTACGAGTTCGATCAGCGCATCTGCGCGGTGTACATCGCCGTGTCTCGTGCCCGGCAGCAGCTTTATCTGCCTTATGACGTGGTCGAGTGGATCGATTATCACCATAGCCGTGAGCCGAAATTCCGCGAATCGCACGGTTATTGACCCGGCCAACCCTGTGGAAGCCGGTTAGGGTGTGGTTGATGAGGCGCCGGTGTACAACCGGATTATGTCGTCGATCTCGCCGGACATTTTCATCCGCAGCAGCGTGCGCAGGATCCGCTGCACCGGCACTTTCGGGTCGTTCCGCACATAGCACCCTATATTCTGTTCCTGCAGCACCGCGACCCCTTGCAGCTGCTGCTCCGGCAGCAGGCGCTGATTGATCCAGTCCAGCGTCCACTGATTGCTCACCGCATAGCGATATCGCCCGGCGAGGAGCTTTTCCAGGACCTGTTCCTGATTGCGCGCGTCTTCGCGTTGCAACTGGTCGGCGTCGAACAGCGGTTGCAGGGTAGGGTAGCTATAGCCAAGAACGGTGCCGATGGCCTGGCGCGGCAGCTGGGCGGGATCGATCTGCGCCGGGTATTCCTTGCGGCTGATCAGCAGGTCGCGCTGGAACCACAACGGCACGCTCCAGATGTAATCGCCGGACTGATTCGGCAGCCACGACTGTGCGGCATAGCAGCGCACGTCGATGTCGCCGTGCTCCATGGCGCTCTGTACCCGCGCGCGCGGCAGGACGACGAATTGCGCGGGCGCGCCGACCTGGGTCGCCAGGCTGAGCAGAATGTCATGCAGGATGCCCTGGGTCGGTCTGCCGCTTTGCAGTTGCACCATCGGCATCGCCCAACTGTCCGGCACGGCGAAGCGCAACGGCGCTTGCGCTGCCATCGCGTTGAGGCTGATACCCAGCAATGCCGCCACGGCCCACCGCATAGACGCTCCGGTAATTCCCCATCCCGAGCTGATAAAAGCCTCTGCTGATGCAGCTTAGCCATATTAGACGAGGACACCGGATGCAATTTTGCCCTTGCTCCGCTAGCATTAGCCGCTTCTGCTTCCTTCGCTGCGACGGTTTTCGATGAGTTATCAGGTTCTTGCACGTAAATGGCGTCCGCGCTCGTTCCGCGAAATGGTCGGCCAGACCCATGTGCTCAAGGCTCTGATCAATGCCTTGGACAGCCAGCGGCTGCACCACGCCTACCTGTTCACCGGGACGCGCGGGGTCGGCAAGACCACCATCGCGCGGATCATTGCCAAGTGCCTGAACTGCGAGACAGGTATCACTTCCAGCCCCTGCGGCGAGTGTTCGGTGTGCCGCGAGATCGATGAAGGCCGTTTTGTCGACCTGATCGAGATCGACGCCGCCAGCCGCACCAAGGTCGAAGACACCCGCGAACTGCTCGATAACGTGCAGTACGCGCCAAGCCGTGGGCGCTTCAAGGTCTACCTGATCGACGAAGTGCACATGCTTTCCAGCCATTCCTTCAATGCGCTGCTGAAAACCCTCGAAGAGCCGCCGCCCTACGTCAAGTTCATCCTGGCGACCACCGATCCGCAGAAACTTCCGGCAACGATTCTTTCGCGTTGCCTGCAGTTCTCCCTGAAGAACATGACGCCCGAGCGTGTGGTCGAGCACTTGACCCACGTTCTGACCGCGGAAAACGTACCGTTCGAAGACGATGCACTGTGGCTGCTCGGCCGCGCGGCTGACGGTTCGATGCGTGACGCCATGAGCCTGACCGATCAGGCCATCGCGTTCGGTGAAGGCAAGGTCCTCGCGACCGACGTGCGCGCGATGCTCGGCACACTGGATCACGGTCAGGTCTATGACGTGCTGCATGCGCTGATCGAAGGCGATGCCAAGGCGCTGCTCGAAGCCGTGCGTCACTTGGCCGAGCAAGGTCCGGACTGGAACGGCGTGCTCTCGGAAATTCTCAACGTGCTGCACCGCGTGGCCATCGCTCAGGCGCTGCCGGAAGGGGTCGACAATGGCCACGGCGACCGTGATCGCGTATTGGCTCTGGCCCAGGCGTTGCCGGCCGAAGATGTGCAGTTCTATTACCAGATGGGCCTGATTGGTCGCCGCGACTTGCCGCTGGCGCCGGACCCGCGTGGCGGTTTCGAGATGGTCTTGCTGCGGATGCTCGCGTTCCGCCCGGCGGATACGGCGGACGCGCCGAGGCAACCGCTAAAGCCAGTGGGGATCAGCCAGGCCACAGTTGATTCCGCAAACTCAGTGGCTGCCGCGCCGAAGCCTGCGCCGGTGGTCGCTGCGGCTGTTGCGCCCACACCTGCGCCCGCACCGGTAGCGGCGCCGGTTGCCGAGCCAGAACCTGTGGCGCCGGTTGTCGAAGCACAACCGGAGCCTGAGCCAGTCGCCGTCGAAGCCGTGGTCGATCTGCCGTGGAACGACCCGGTGGAAGCCGAGGCCGAGCCTGCGCCCGCTCAGCAACCCGCTGTCGAACCAGTGCTGGAAACCGCTGGCGAGCAGCCTGAATTGCCGCCGATGCCGCTGCCGACCCCGGACAGCGTGGTGCCGGATGCGCCGGAGTGGGCCGCTGCGCCAATTCCCGAGCCGTCCGTCGCCGACGTCGATGCCGCTACGCCGGGCATGGACATGGACGACGAACCGCCGCTGGATGAAGACTACATCGAGCCGGACATGGATTCGGCCTACAGCTATCTCGACGAACTGGCCAGCGAACACGCCGCCGATCCTGAGCCTGAGCCCGAGCCGGAACCTGCCGCCGCGCCGGCCACCGGTCTGGCCCTGCAATGGCTGGAGCTGTTCCCGAAACTGCCGATTTCCGGCATGACCGGCAGCATCGCCGCCAACTGCACGTTGATTGCGGTCGATGGCGATCACTGGCTGATGCACCTTGACCCGGCCCACAGCGCCCTGTTCAACGCCACGCAACAGCGTCGTCTCAACGACGCGTTGAACCAGTTCCACGGGCGCACGCTGACGCTGACCATCGAGCTGATCAAGCCCGAGCAGGAAACCCCGGCCCAGGCCGCCTCGCGCCGCCGCGCCAATCGCCAGCGTGAGGCGGAGGAATCGATCCACGGTGATCCGTTCATCCAGCAGATGGTTCAGCAGTTCGGCGCAGTGGTGCGAAGCGATACTATTGAACCTGTCGACGCCTTGGTCACCCAAGGCTAATAACTGAAGGTGCTCGGCCTCGATGGCCGGGCGCTGTTTTATCCAAGTACGTTTGAGGTGATTCCCATGATGAAAGGTGGCATGGCCGGCCTGATGAAGCAGGCGCAGCAGATGCAGGAAAAAATGGCCAAGATGCAGGAAGAACTGGCCAACGCCGAAGTCACCGGCAAGGCCGGCGGCGACATGGTCACCGTGGTGATGACCGGTCGTCACGACGTTAAAAGCGTGAGCATCGACCCAAGCCTGGTCGAAGGCCTGAGCGAAGACGACAAAGAGATGCTGGAAGCCGTGGTCGCCGCCGCCGTCAACGACGCCGTGCGCAAGATCGAAGCCAACAGCCAGGAAAAAATGGGCAGCATGACCGCCGGCATGAACCTGCCAGCGGGTATGAAACTGCCATTCTGATTCGCCATTGGGCGGCAGATGAGCTACACAAAATGCCAGGCATCGCGCCTGGCATTTTTGTTTCTGGCCCAGTAACACCGCGCCCTGTAGGAGCTGTCGAGTGAAACGAGGCTGCGATCTTTTGATTCTATTGTTTACAAGCAAGATCAAAAGATCGCAGCGTTCCGCAGCTCCTACATGAATGTGGTGCATTGCGAAACATCGAACGCCCGAAAACCTTAACGGTCTGCTCCCTATACACCGAATTCCCCATTCACAGGAGACGCTGACATGTCCGACCCTCTCACCCTCAATCAACGCTTCGTCCTCGCCTCGCGCCCGACCGGCGCGCCGACCCCGGAGAACTTTCGTCTCGAGCGCGAGGCGCTGCCGGATCTGCAGGACGGCCAGGTATTGCTGAAAACCCTGTACCTGTCGCTCGACCCGTACATGCGCGGACGTATGAGCGACGCACCGTCCTACGCTGCGCCAGTGCAAATCGGCGAAGTTATGACCGGCGGCGCGGTCAGCCGGGTCGAGCAGTCCAATCACCCGAAATTCCACACCGGTGATCTGGTGGTTGGCGCCACCGGTTGGCAGAGCCACAGCATCAGCGACGGTCGCAACATCATGCCGATCCCGGCCGGCCTGCCGAGCCCTTCGATGGCCCTCGGCGTACTGGGCATGCCGGGCATGACCGCGTACATGGGCCTGATGGACATCGGCCAGCCGAAAGAAGGCGAAACCCTGGTGGTGGCTGCGGCGTCCGGCGCCGTCGGCTCCGTGGTTGGGCAAGTGGCGAAGATCAAAGGTCTGCGCGCGGTCGGTGTGGCCGGTGGGGCCGAGAAGTGCAGATACGTCGTTGAGGAGCTGGGTTTTGATGCCTGCATCGACCACAAGGCCGATGACTTTGCCGAGCAACTGGCCAAGGCCTGTCCCAACGGCATCGACATTTATTATGAGAACGTAGGCGGCCATGTCTTCGATGCCGTCGTGCCGTTGCTCAATCCCAAGGCGCGCATCCCGTTGTGCGGCCTGATCGCCGGCTACAACGCCGCCGAAGCGCCGACCGGCCCGGATCGCCTGCCGATGCTGCAACGCACACTGTTGACCAAACGTGTGCGGATTCAGGGCTTCATCGTCTTCGATGACTATGGTGATCGTCAGCCGGAATTCATCAGCCACATGGTGCCGTGGGTACGCGACGGCAAGGTGAAATTCCGCGAGGATGTGGTCGAAGGCCTGGAGCAGGCGCCCGAGGCTTTCATCGGTCTGCTGGAAGGGCGCAACTTCGGCAAACTGGTAGTCCGGGTCGCCCAGGACTGAGGATTTGACGCTGGCCAGAGGCGCGGGTATAAACCGCGTCTCGTTGTTTAGTCGGACTGTTTAACCATGAGCTTCAGCCCTTTGATTCGCCAACTGATCGACGCTCTGCGCACCTTGCCGGGCGTGGGTCAGAAAACCGCTCAGCGCATGGCGTTGCAGTTGCTCGAACGTGATCGCAGCGGCGGTACGCGTCTGGCCCAGGCCTTGAGCCAGGCCATGGAAGGCGTCGGCCATTGCCGCCAATGCCGCACGCTGACCGAAGACGATCTGTGCCCGCAATGCGCCGACCCGCGCCGCGATGACACGCTGCTTTGCGTGGTCGAAGGGCCGATGGATGTTTATGCGGTAGAGCAGACCGGCTTCCGTGGCCGCTATTTCGTGCTCAAGGGGCACTTGTCGCCGCTGGATGGCCTCGGGCCTGAAGCGATCGGTATTCCGCAACTGATGGCGCGGATTGAAGAGGCGGGGACCTTTACCGAAGTCATCCTCGCCACCAACCCGACCGTGGAAGGCGAGGCGACGGCGCACTACATCGCGCAGTTGCTCAACAACAAAGGCCTGGTCGCCTCGCGGATTGCCCACGGCGTGCCGCTGGGCGGTGAGCTGGAGCTGGTCGACGGCGGCACGCTGGCGCATTCGTTTGCCGGGCGTAAACCGATTTCCCTCTGAATTTGCGGCGTCTGAACTGACGCCTTCGCGAGCAGGCTCGCTCCCACATTGGTTTTGTGTCGTTCACAAATCCCCTGTGGGAGCGAGCCTGCTCGCGAATGGCGCGCCGCGGTCCATCTGATTCACACAATTTCATTGATAACCAAGCAAGCGCTCGGTTAACGTCGGCGAACCCTTCCGTGGAGCTCGCCCATGCCTGCCTTTCAGGAATACTTCGACCCCAGCCACCAATTGGTCCGCGACAGCGTCAGACGTTTCGTCGAACGCGAGATCCTGCCGGACATCGATCAGTGGGAAGAAGCCGAAAGCTTTCCCCGTGAGCTGTACCTCAAGGCCGGTGCGGCGGGCATTCTCGGTATCGGCTATGCCGAAGCGCTTGGCGGCAGCCATGAAGGCGATCTGTTCGCCAAGGTCGCCGCCAGTGAAGAGCTGATGCGCTGTGGCTCTGGTGGCCTGGTGGCGGGGCTGGGTTCGCTGGATATCGGCCTGCCACCGATCGTCAAATGGGCGCGGCCTGAGGTGCGAGAGCGGGTCGTCCCCCAAGTGCTCAGCGGCGAAAAGATCAGCGCCCTGGCGGTGACCGAGCCCGGTGGCGGTTCCGACGTCGCCAACCTGCAAACCCGCGCCGTGCGTGACGGTGACTTCTACCGGGTCAGCGGCAGCAAGACCTTTATCACCAGCGGCGTGCGCGCGGATTTCTACACCGTCGCGGTGCGTACCGGTGCGCCGGGGTTTGGCGGCATCAGTTTGTTGCTGATCGAGAAGGGTACGCCTGGTTTCACCGTGGGTCGGCAGTTGAAGAAAATGGGCTGGTGGGCGTCGGACACGGCTGAATTGTTCTTCGACGATTGCCGCGTGCCTGTAGGAAACCTCATCGGCGGGGAGAACATGGGCTTCGCCTGCATCATGGGCAATTTCCAGAGCGAACGCCTGGCCCTGGCGCTGATGGCCAACATGACGGCGCAATTGGCGCTGGAGGAGAGCCTGAAGTGGGCGCGCGAGCGGGAGGCATTCGGCAAGCCCATCGGCAAATTTCAGGTGATCAAGCATCGCCTCGCCGAAATGGCCACGGCGCTGGAAGTGTCGCGGGAGTTCACGTATCGGCAAGCGGCAAAAATGGCGGCGGGGCAGAGCGTGATCAAGGAGATTTCCATGGCGAAGAACTTCGCCACCGACACCTCGGACCGTATCACCACCGAGGCCGTGCAGATTCTTGGCGGGCTCGGTTACATGCGCGAAAGCCTGGTGGAACGGCTGTATCGGGATAACCGCATTCTCTCGATTGGCGGCGGGACGCGGGAAGTGATGAACGAAATCATCAGCAAGCAGATGGGGCTTTGACCAAAAGCGTGAGGGCTGCTTGTGAGCAAGCTCGCCCGGAGGGACAGCGAAGATAACTTGAATCAAATTCGCCGCGAAGGCGGGGTGACTGCATCACGGACTGGCAGGTACATTCCCCAAGAGCAGTACAGCAGGATGACTTTTTACCAAGGACAGGTATTTTTCATGACCGGCATTACCCCAGCACCCCCACATCTTCCGTTCGTGGCCAGTACATCTGATAACCACGCGCACCCACCAGCCGACAAAGTCGAGTCGTTGACCACCCCTGAGGGATCAAGAGGGGATATTGCGTTACCTCCCGACGTTGACAGAATCGCCGGCGCCGAATTGCGCCGCTTGGGCAATCTCGGAGGAGCGTTGTCATGGTCGATTCCCTTGAACACAGACGAGCAGCGCCGCTTGCGTCTTGTCACCATGAGCCATCAACACCATTTGGGCGATCAGCCGCTGGTCATGCAAATCAAGGGCGGTGTGCTGGAGTTCCTGAACTATTGCCACCCCATCCCCTTAATGGCGCAGCATGAGCCGGCGAAGATGCTCGAAGCGTTGGTCGACTCCCCACAGGGGCAGCTGATGGGCAAAGCGCTGCAACATAAAATGCAGGGCATGGAAAGCGATAGAAGCGTCACGGATTACCTGCTGGCCGGGATTGCTCTGCAGCTGGATCCTGAATCAATCGTCGCCCCCGTGCGCAATAAAGTCGCTGGTTTTGACCTGGCCAGTGAGCAGTATTGGGGAAAGGCTCCGCGCGCGGTCGTGGATGGTCTTGCTGAGCACTTGAGCTCGACCGGTCGCACCAGCGCCGCAATGGCAAAAATCGGTGCCCGCATCCTGATTGCCAGAATCGCCCCGTCTCTGTTGATTCAGCAGGTTCCCCCTAATGTAACAATCGGCAGCCAGGCCTGGGCCAACGTGACGATCGCGGCAATGACAATAGAGGCGTTGCACCCTGGCAAGGTTCTCGACATGACGTTCGCTCAGGTCATGAATGATGCTGACCAATTCCGCCAGATCGATACCGCCGTCACTCAAAGCGCCCGGACAGTTTCGGTACTGGATTGGGCAGTAGCCAACGGAGTGATAAGAAGAAACTACGATGACGCGTACACCGCCGCGACACTCGAAACGGCGAGAAATGCATTCAACGCACAACTTGATCAGCGACTTGCTGCCTCCAGCATATTGACCAGTGAGATACCAACGCGCAGAGAAATCGCACTGGCAATCCTGAAGAAGCGATTTGGTGATCTCGGTGCGCTGTTTGAAGTGAAGGCGCTCAGTACAGATATGTATCGAGGGGAAAACGGGCAAAGAGGGTTCGGTGGCACTCATTCGCTTCTGGATTACGCAATGATGGACCTGCCGAATCTGCGGCCCCTCAAGTCAACCGACGCTCGCCTTCCGCTGGAGGCTGTAAACCATAACCCGGCATTTGGCGTGCTGGCGGCTTTCGAAGAGCAGTTCGCCAATGCAATCAGCGAGAAAAAATCCGCCGTCGCTGCAACGGTCAGGCACATGATCGCGCAGCTTCCATTGGCAGACAGAAAAACTCTGCAATTCGCAAAACTCACCTTCTTTCAGGAGAGTTCGTATACATCCGACGGTTTTTTCAATAACAGTCCGGAACAAAAAGAGCCCTGGCTGCTCCTCAGAACCGAGCTGCGCGGAAGCTTCCAGGCATACGAAATCAATTTCGAAAAAGGTGCGATTGAACAGGCGAACCTGAACAGAGCGAAGAGCAAGCAATCAAGAGATGCCAACAAATATTTCACGACCAGAGAGCTCAAACCAGGAGACACCGAAAATGATCTGGGTCGCGAGCAATCCTTGAACGACTCACTATTGGACAGCTTCAACAGCGCGCGTGCCCGTGGCATTGCCGATGTATTTGTCCAGCACCTTGATCTCGATGATCCTGCAATAAAGCAGTTGGCACGCGGGCAAACCCCGTTAGATGAATATTTCGCTCCAAGGCCCTTGAACGATTTTCTGCTGAACCTGATTCCTTTCCGCTCTGCAATAGCCAATCTTCGGGCCGGTAGTTATGGCGAGGCAGTATTTGATCTGCTGCTCGACGTGTTCGGATTTCTCACTGCTGGTGCCGCCACTGCCGGCAAACTCCTGAAGATCGGACGTACTGCCGTTTCTGCCGGAGCCAAGGTATTAAGGTCGGCCAACGTTATCGGTGTGTCGGCCATAGAATTGCTCAATCCCGTCGGTGGGGTGGGAGATTTGGCCAGACTTGCCGGCGTTGGCGGCTTGTACGTAGTGTCCAAAGGCGTCAGAGCGATCAACAGGCTCAGGGGGGCAGCTGCCAGTTACGATGTCTTGAAGGCGGTGAGCAAACAGTACGACGCTGCGGCGATCGGGGGGTTGAATATAGCGGGACACAAGTTGGAGGTCGCTGCGGTCCTCAGGAGCGGACACTGGTACGCCTTTGACGCCGATTCCATGAGGCCTTTCGGTCGTCCGCTCGAGGACTTCGAAGTTGCGACCCAGGCTGTTGCAGGCCAGGTCTGGACAGCCCATATAGACGAGGCGCTGGCGCTGAGTCATGAGCGCTACGGTCGCCTTGCGGTACCTGAATCGCGTATCGCCGGGCTTACGCGCAACAGCCAGGGTGTCTATGTTGCTGCCGATGGGTATCTTTCCCATGTACGCCATATTGATAACCGGGGTACAACGGCTGTGTACGAAGTGCGACAGGTCACGCGCACGGAAGACGGCGTCGTTCAGGCGCGGGTTTATCACAATACCCGGCAAACCGAGTTGCTGATCCAGCATGTTCACGGTGACCAGTGGCAACGCCTGGGTTTATCCGGTGGTGGGAATATTACCGCTGAACATTTGCGAGCGTGGGAGGCGTTGTCGCGCGAGGAACAGCTGACACTCACTCGTCGGGGCTTTGCACGTCAGAAGCGCGTCTCTGCAAGAACCTTTGAATATTACGTAAACGCTGACGGCCAACTAAGTGCTACAGGACTGCTCCTGCGTGACCGCGCTGCCGGGACGGCCTTCAATGCGGTCACTGCAGCGCAGGTTCGTAGCTGGCAATCCATGACGCAGCAAGCGCGCGATGCGATGACCCTTGAAGGATTTGCCGCTCACCATCACCTCCAGCCGCAGACGTTCAAAAATCACGTACACGTCGATGGCAGCCTGTCGCTCCAAGGTGAATCGCTGCTGTACCGGGAGGGTGGTGGCATATATAACAAAATTACCGATGAACATTTACGCTTGTGGCAGGAGCTATACGACCAACCGGACAATTCAGTCACGGCAGGGCAGTTCAGGCAACAACACGGGCTCGATCCACGACTGTGGGAGAAATACGTTCACAGCAATGATTCTCTGAAAGACGCTGCTCTGCAACGTGTCGCGCGGATCAGCACCACCGGGCCGGCAGCAGGCCGTTCAAGCGTGCAGAGAATCACGGGCGCAAATCTGCGAGCGTGGGAAGCCCTGTCAGCCGAGGAACAGTTGCGGGTTACACGGAAGGGGTTTGCGCAGGAACATCATCTGTCCATAAAAACCTTTGAGCACTTTGTACAACCTGACGGTCAGCTAAGCGCTACGGGCGTACTTGTGCGAGACCGTCCAATGGGCTCGCCCTACAATGAGATAACCGCCGAGCACGTCCGTAGTTGGCAAAACATGACACAGCCGGCGCGCGATGCAATGACCATAGATGGATTTGCCGCACATCACCATTTGTATCTCAATACATTCAGGTCGTACGTACGGAGCAAAGGGACGTTGACTCCTGGCGGAGAAGCCCTGTTGTTCAAGGCGGGTGGGGGGGCCTACAAGACGATTACCGATGAGCATTTGCGTGAGTGGAGCAAGCTCCTGGCCCAAGGGGATGGATCGATTGCCGAGGAGGCGTTCCTGCGTCAGCATGAGCTGAACCCGAACCTGTGGAGGTTTCAAGTCAACCCCGATGGTTCCTTTAGAAAGGCGACTGAGCAACGTCTGCAACAGGCAAAGAAAAACCCCGCACTACCCGCGGTCCAGGCGCTGGGTACACACAGGAACAGAATCACCGCCGAGCATTTGCGGGCCTGGGAGGCGCATTCACCTCAAGAGCAGCGCAAGCTGACCCCGCCAGGCTTTGCCCAACAGCACCACCTGTCTTTGAAAACCTTTGCCCACTATGTGAAGTCTGACGGCCGGCTGAGTGACGTCGGCGTGCTGGTGCGCGACCGCCCCGCCAACATGCCGTTCAATATGGTGACTGCCACGCACGTCCGCAGCTGGCAAGGCATGTCAGAGCAAGTGCGAGACGCAACGACCCTGGAAGGATTTGCCGGTCAGCACCATTTGAACCCGGGAACACTGAAAAACCACGTGCATGCGGACGGGCGCCTGACTGCGATTGGTGAGACGCTTTTGTTCAAGGCAGAGGGTGGTATCTATGAACCGATTACCAATAAGCATTTACGCGATTGGAGCGAGCTCGTTGCCAGTGCGGACGACGCTGTCACGCCAGAACAATTCGTCAGGCGCAACAAACTGAACCCAATCAAATGGAAAAGATACGTTAATGACAACGGTTCATTAAAAGATGAAGCGGTGCGACGTCTGGATCGTGCAGGGCAGAACAGCACGCCGTCTCCTGACGTTACCGAAGCGGATCTGGACGCCAAAACAACCAAAGTGACGGCTGAACATTTGCGGGCCTGGGAGACATTATGGCTCAAGAAGCGGTTAGGGCTGACCCCTGAAGAGTTTGCCCGCAAGCATAATCTCTTCCCTAAAACCTTCGCACATTACGTAGAGCCTGATGGCACGCTGAGCGCTACTGGCGTGATTGTGCGTGATCGCCCTGCTGGAATGCCTTTCAATAAGATAAGCGAAGTCAACATTCGTCGTTGGCAGAGCATGACCCAGCAGGCGCGTGATGCAATGACCATGAAAGTTTTTGCTGATCACTACCACCTGAATCCCGAACGGCTGAAATCGTTTGTGCGGCTAAATGGCCGTTTGGCCCCCAGCGGCGAGGCGCTGATGAACAGGCTGGTCGGTCGCACCTACAAGACGATTACCGACGACCATTTACACCATTGGCGAGAGCAGTTCTTGCAGCCTGACAACTCAATGACACCTGAGCAGTTCATACGCAAATACGAGCTCAACCCGAGCCGTTGGGCAATTTTGGTTGACGCAGACGGCACCTTGAAAGAGGCCGCCACGCGCCGTCTCGATCGAGCGGAGCAACATATCGCGGCGGAGCAGGCGGGTGCGAGCACGACACGAAAGCGGCCAGCATCAGATCCTTTGGATCCGCCGCCGCCGCCGCCGAAGGCGGCGGCCCAGGCCAGCTCGACCGATACGCCGGAGGATGCAGAAGTCCCCGGGCCGTCTTCGGCGGTCGAGCCTGTTGTAATCAAGACCGAGCCCGGTGTCTCTACGCCGTTACGTCGCCATCAGATCGACAATACTCTGCCGATTCTGCAGGATCCGGCGAATCCGAGACTCAGCTTGACCCGGTCACTTGAAGGACCCATTGATGACATTCGTATCGCCTACTGGAATGGTCTGCGTGATGGACTCGACAGTGCAACGAAGAAGCGGGTTTCGGCTCAGATCAAGGCGTCGATAAAAGACTGGCTGCGTACCGAGGGTCAACATCAGTCCCGATTTGATGAGTGCCTGGAGGTAATCATCTCGTTGGATGATGGTGGGCCGACCCGAGGCGCTTCGGTATGGGCGCGGCGCGATATCTCCCAATTTGAAGTACTCGGACCTTATGCGGGCAAGTACCATCCATCAGAGGCATCGTTGTTTCAGGAGCAGCGCAAGCAAGGTTCAGAGGCCGTGCTGACTTATATTTTCGGCACACGTTCGGTGAAGCGCACGGTGAGCGGGCTGCACACTGGCAATACCTTGAGCCTGATCAACACTTCGCAACTGAAAAGCGGACCTGTGTGGAAGTCGAATAATGTCATCTCCATTGCGGTCGGGAAAAACCTGACGTTCTATGTGGCGCTTTCGGATATCAAGAAGGGAGATGAATTGTTGTTGGACTATGGGCCGTTCTATCAGCCAGTGCCTGATATCGCGATCAAGCCAGATCCGGACCAATGAGTTGAAGTGTCTCTGGTTTGATTGTCAACACTGGCAATCCAGGAAGACGCGGCGGGACAGGGAAGTGATGGACGAGATCATCAGAATGCAGATAGGGCTTTAGATCTTGCGGTGCAGCTGACGGCCCCTTCGCGAGCAGGCTCGCTCCCACAGTTGAAATGCATTGCCCTGTGGGAGCGAGCCTGCTCGCGAAAGCGGCCTGTCAGACGCTGCTTATTTATCGGTCAAAGCAAACTGCGTCAGGCAGAACGTAGGAATGCCCATGTCCTCAAGGCGCTGCGAACCGTGCAGCTCTGGCAAGTCAATGATCGCCGCCGCTTCATGCACCCGCGCGCCCATGCGGCGAATCAGGTTGGCCGCTGCGATCAGCGTACCGCCGGTGGCGATCAGGTCATCGAACATCACCACCGAATCGCCTTCACACAGGCTGTCGGCATGCACTTCCAGAAACGCTTCGCCGTACTCGGTCGCATAACCTTCGGCCAGCACGTCCGCCGGCAGTTTGCCTTGCTTGCGGAACAGCACCAGCGGCTTGTTCAACTGATAAGCCAGTACCGAACCGATCAGGAAACCACGGGCATCCATGGCGCCGATGTGGGTGAAGTCGGCTTCGACGTAGCGGTGGGCGAAGCTGTCCATCACCAGGCGCAGGGCCGTCGGCGACTGGAACAGCGGGGTGATGTCGCGAAAGATCACGCCCGGCTTGGGGAAGTCGATCACGGGGCGGATCAGGGATTTGATGTCGAAGGAGTCGAAGACCATCGGGGTGTCCTGGCAGGGCTGCAAACGGCGCAGTATACCCGCGGCTGAAACGATTCGCTCAACCGCGGGTCGTGATCAGCCTTCGATCGAACCGCCGGCCAGCGCGCACAGCTGGATCGGGTCGAGGATATGGATCTCCTTGCCCTCGGCGGCAATCAGCTCGTTCTGCTGGAAACGGGTGAACACCCGCGACACGGTTTCCACCGCCAGGCCCAGGTAATTGCCGATTTCATTGCGCGACATGCTCAGGCGGAACTGGTTGGCCGAGAAGCCGCGAGCGCGGAAGCGTGCCGATAGGTTGACCAGAAAAGTGGCGATGCGCTCGTCAGCGGTCTTCTTCGACAGCAGCAGCATCATTTGCTGATCGTCGCGAATCTCGCGGCTCATCACCCGCATCAACTGGCGGCGCAGTTGTGGCAATTGCAGCGCCAGTTCGTCGAGGCGCTCGAAGGGAATTTCGCAGACTGACGTAGTCTCCAGCGCCTGGGCCGAGACCGGGTGTTTTTCGGTGTCCATGCCCGACAGTCCTACCAGTTCGCTTGGCAGGTGGAAACCGGTCAGTTGCTCTTCGCCGGCATCGCTCAGACTGAAGGTTTTCAGCGCGCCGGAGCGGACTGCATAAACAGAATCGAAGGTGTCGCCTTGGCGAAAGAGGAATTCGCCTTTCTTCAGCGGGCGGCCGCGTTTAACGATTTCGTCAAGCGCATCCATGTCTTCCAGATTCAGAGAAAGTGGCAGGCAGAGCGGGGCCAGGCTGCAATCCTTGCAGTGGGCCTGGTTGTGAGCGCGCAGTTTGACTGGCTCGGACATTTCTTCAATCCTTGTGGGAAAACACACATAAGCCGTAAGGGTAACCCAGCAAAGGACATTCAGGCCAGCGCGCTGCGGCGTTGTCCTACAGACATAAAGCCGCAGCACCTACGGCCGATAACCCGTTATCAGCATTCATCCAAGGAAGGCCCCCGATGACCGCCATTGGCACGCTAAGCCCCGGTAGCAGCGGTATTGCTGCTTCGCCGGAGGTAACCGGTCCCGACGCTGCAGTGGGCCGCGAGGACACCTTGTCACGTACCGCAACCCCGACCTTGGTCGAGGGTGTCAAAGTGTCGCTGTCCGGCGCGGCCATCGCCAAATCCGCCGCTGTCGGCGGCGAAAACAGTGACATCGACAACAGTGGCTTGCCGGAGAACATCCAGCAGTTGCTGAAGATGATTCGCAAGATCCAAAAGGAAATCATCGAGAAAAAAGCGCGCATGGCGGCGGTCATGTCAGACAGAACCCTCTCCAACGAGGAAAAGATCAACAAGCTCGCCGCATTACGTGGCGCCATCGCCGCCCTCAACAGCGGCCTGATCACCGCCAACCTTTCCTTGTCGAAAGTCATGAACCAGTCGGCGCTCAACCCTGATCAGAACCTCAAGGTCGGCTCGTTGCTGACCAAGCCTTAAATCACTCGGGAGAAACGCTGGCGGTTCTGCTGCTCCAGGTACGCATCGAAGACCATGCACACCGAACGCACCAGCAATCGGCCCGCCGGCAACACCTCGATGCGCTCGCGCTCGAGCCTGATCAGGCCATCCTCGGCCATGCCTTGCAGCTGCGGCCACAGCGCACCGAAATAGCCCTGGAAATCGATGTTGAATTGCTGCTCGATCTCGGCGAATTCGAGTTTGAAATTGCAGATCAGCTGCTGAATCACTGCGCGGCGCAAGCGGTCGTCGGCGTTGCACACCAGGCCGCGACTGGTCGCCAGCTGCGCGCTGGCGAGGCTGTTCTGATAGGCGTTGAGGTCGCTGCTGTTCTGGCAGTACAAATCGCCAATCTGGCTGATCGCTGACACGCCCAGACCAATCAGGTCGCAATGGCCGTGGGTGGTATAGCCCTGAAAGTTGCGTTGCAGGGTGTGTTCTTCCTGAGCGATCGCCAACTCGTCATCGGGCAGGGCGAAGTGATCCATGCCGATGTAGCGGTAGCCGGCAGCGGTCAGTTGCTCGATGGTGCGCTGGAGCATCTCCAGTTTGTGCGCAGGGCTCGGCAAGTCGCTGCTGTTGATCCGCCGCTGGGGCATGAAGCGTTCCGGCAGGTGCGCGTAGTTGAATACCGACAGGCGATCCGGTTGCAGACTGATCACTTCCTCGACGGTGCGGGCGAAATTGTCGGGCGTCTGCTTCGGCAGGCCGTAGATCAGATCGATGTTGATCGAGCGAAATTGCAGGGTTCGCGCCGCATCGATCACCGCGCGGGTTTCTTCCAGACTTTGCAGGCGGTTGACCGCACGCTGCACCGCCGGGTCAAGATCCTGCAGGCCAATGCTGACCCGGTTGAAACCCAGTTCGCGCAGCAGGCCCATGGTCGACCAGTCGGCTTCGCGCGGGTCGATTTCAATGCCGTAATCGCCCGAGTCATCGTTGAGCAGATTGAAATGCTTGCGCAGGTGCGCCATCAACTGACGCAACTCGTCGTGGCTGAGAAAGGTCGGTGTGCCGCCACCGAAATGCAGTTGCTCGACGGTTTGCGCCGGGTCGAGGTGGCAGGCAATCAACTGGATTTCCTGCTCGAGCCGTTGCAGATACGGCTGCGCACGGCCGCGATCCTTGGTGATGACCTTGTTGCAGGCGCAGTAGTAGCAAATGTTCGCGCAGAACGGCACATGCACGTACAGCGACAGCGGCCGCTGCGCCTTGCGGCTGTCGCGCAGGGCGTGGAACAGGTCGAAAGTGCCGACCTGACCGTGAAATTGCACGGCGGTCGGGTACGAGGTGTAGCGTGGCCCCGCCAGATCGTAGCGGCGGATCAGATCAGAGTCCCAACGAATGGCGTCGAGCATGCGGGCATTCCCCCGGATAGGCTGGCAGTGTGGCGAGTCTAGGGGAGGGCGTGACAGGGCATGTTGATTTGCATCAACGGCGAGGATTTGGGTTGTTCGTGCGGGCCTCTTCGCGAGCAGGCTCGCTCCCACAGGTCTTGTGTTCGCTGCAAGTCTCATGTGGGAGCGAGCCTGCTCGCGAAGGCCGCGCCGGCGGTCTAATGACCCATGAGCCAATGCTGATGCGGCCCGGGCAAGGTCCAGATCCCGAACACAATCACCAGCAAGCCCCCCGCCATGCGCACGCTGCGTTTGCGCAGGATCGCGGTGACTCGTTCAGCCGCGAGCCCGGTGGCGAGCAGCACCGGCCACGTGCCGAGGCCAAACGCAAGCATCAACAGCGCGCTGTCCAGCGCATTGCCTTGGCTGGCGCTCCACAGCAAGGTGCTGTAAACCAGCCCGCACGGCAGCCAGCCCCACAGCGCGCCGAGCAGCAAGGCACGCGGCAGGCTGGAAACCGGCAGCAAGCGATTCGCCACCGGTTGAATAAAGCGCCACAAACCACGCCCGAGCGCTTCGATACGCGTCAACCCGCTCCACCAGCCGGCGAGGTACAAACCCATGGCAATCAGCAGCAACCCGGCCAGTACGCGCATGAACAGCGCCGCCGGGCTGTTGGCGACTGCCCAGCCGGCGAGGCCGATGAGCAATCCCGCCGTGGCATAACTGAGAATCCGCCCGAGGTTATACGCCAGCAACAGACGAAAGCGCCGGCTGCGCTGCTCCTTGGGGATCGCCAGGGTCAGCGCGCCCATCAGACCGCCGCACATACCCAGACAGTGGCCGCCACCGAGCAGGCCGAGGATCAGCGCTGAGACCAGCAGGGGCGCCAGTTCAAGCATGGGGTGGCGCCTTGTCGTCCGGTTTGCGTGCGTTGGCTTCGTCCACCGCAGCGGTGTGGTTGGGATCCTGATCGTCAAAAAGGATGCTGTGCGCCGGGCCGTCGAGGTCGTCGTACTGACCGCTGTCCACCGCCCAGAAGAAGATGTACACGGCGATGGCGACGATGAGCAAGGCAGCGGGAATCATCACGTAGAGAGCTGGCATCGGTAACTCCAGGCCCGCGCGGCTCAGGCCGGCAGCGGGCGGGTTTGGGTCGGGCTGCTGGCGGCCGGCGCGCTCGGCAGACGAGTCAGGCGCAGGGCGTTGAGCACCACGGTCAGCGAACTGATCGACATGCCGACCGCCGCCCACACCGGAGTGATCCAGCCGAGGGCGGCGAACGGCAACATGAGGCCATTGTACAGCGCTGCCCACAGCAG
>NZ_RAZO01000306.1:0-3649 GCF_004307535.1 Pseudomonas sp. Sample_9 | reverse complement strand
GGGCAGGTCGCCACCAGCATGGCGAGGACGATCCAGAACGCCCGCGCTGAGTCCAGCTGCCACCACAGCAGGCCGATCAATGCCGCCGCAATCAGCGACAACAGCAGGAACCATTGCGCGGCGCGATCGGCGATTTCTGCCAGACGCGGTTTCTCCGCCTGAGCGCGATCAAGAAGGCGCACGATTGCGGAGAGACGCGTGTCCTGTCCCAGCGCCTGCACTTGCACGGTCAATGCGCCTTCGACGTTGAGCGTGCCCGCAGTAACTGCGTCGCCGAGCGTGCGTGGCTGTGGCAGGTATTCGCCGGTCAGCAGCGATTCGTCGATGCTCGACTGGCCGTCGATGATCTTGCCGTCAGCCGGCAGAATCGAGCCCGGCTGCACCAGAATCCGCTCGCCCACACGCAACTCGCTGAGCAGGATGCGTTCGCTCTGGCCGTCGCTATCCAGGCGCAGGCACGAGGCCGGCAACAGGTTGACCAGTTGCGCAGTGGCGGCAGCGGTGCGTTCGCGGGCGCGGCGTTCCAGATAACGCCCGGCGAGCAAAAACAGGGCGAACATGCCGACCGCATCGAAGTACAGCTCGCCGACCCCGGTGATCGACGTCCAGATTCCGGCGATGTAAGCGCTGCCGATCGCCAGCGACACCGAGACGTCCATGGTCAGGTGGCGGGTGCGCAAATCACGCATCGCACCTTTGAAGAACGGCGCGCAGCTGTAGAACACGATTGGCGTGGTCAGAAACAGCGCGACCCAGCGCAGGATCGTGTGCAGCTCGGGACTGAGGTCGATGTTGAATTCCGGCCAGGTGGCCATGGTCGCCATCATCGCCTGAAACCACAGCAGACCGGCGACGCCGAGTTGGCGCAGGGCCAGGCGATTCTCACTGGCCAGTTGTTCGCTGGCGCGGTCGGCCTGATAGGGGTGAGCAGCGTAACCAATGTGGCGCAGCTCGGCGAGGATCTGGCTCAGCGGCAATTGTGCGTCGGCCCAGCGTACGTGCAGGCGATGGTTGGACAGGTTCAACCGCGCTTCGGCGACGGCGGGCAGGGTGCGCAGGTGTTTCTCGATCAGCCAGCCGCAGGCGGCGCAACTGATGCCTTCCATCAACAAGGTGGTTTCGGCCAGATCGCCTTCGTGGCGCACGAAGGGCTGCTGCACGTCGGCGCGGTCGTACAGCGCCAGTTCATCAGTCAGTTGCACCGGCAGCGCTTCGGGATTGGCCGAGGCTTCGCTGCGATGCTGGTAGTAGCTTTCCAGACCACCGGCGACGATGGCTTCAGCCACCGCCTGACAGCCCGGGCAGCAGAACTCGCGAGACTCGCCGAGGACGACGGCGGTAAAGCGGCTGCCGGACGGGACGGGCAGGGCGCAGTGGTAGCAGGGGGTTGGGCTGGTCATCAGGAAAGTTTATGTCATCCGCAAGGGCCTCTTCGCGAGCAGGCTCGCTCCCACAGGTTTTGTGAACACAGAAGATCCACTGTGGGAGCGAGCCTGCTCGCGAATGCGCGAAGCGCAGGTTTTAGTTTTTCAGGTCTTCCGCACCCTGCAATGGCTCATCACCCAGCAGCAGTTCCTTGTCATGGCTGACCAGTTCTTCTTCAAACATGCGCCACACGTGCTCATCCTGGCTGCCGAGCAACTCGACAAACCGTCGCCCTTCGACCTTGTCGCCCAACTGGCCAATGTAGCGCCCGCTCTCGCTGTCACTGCGGGTCAGCACGATCTTGCGATCCTTCTCCGGCTGGGTCGGCGAAATCAGGTTCAGTTCCAGGGTTTGCGGCTGGCTGTCACCGTTCAAGCGCAAATCGACTTCACCGGTCACGTCATCCAGATGCACCGCCGCACGCAGCTTCAGGGTTTGCGCCAGCAGCTCGCGATCCAGTGAACGGTTGATGCCTTTGCCTGCTTCGTAATAGTTGTCGTTGACCAGATTGTCCGGGTTGTTCACCGCGATGGTCACCATCGACAGGGTCAAGGCCACCGAGCAGGCCAGGATCGCGATGATGATCCACGGCCAGAGGTGCTTGTACCAAGGACTTGCGGCGTTTGCAGCGGGCATGTTCAAAATTCTCTCAACGGATTTGTGGGCCGATGAATCGGCTCTTGGCTTCAACGTGGACGCTTTCGTCATCGGCATCCTTGAGGATGAATTTCACCTCGTTGGTGCTCGATGGCAGTTGTTCCGGTGCGCTGGACAACTCGACCGGCATGCTGACGATATCGCCGGCGGCAACCTTGATCTCGCGCTTGCCTTGCAGGCGCAGGTCCGGCAGACCCTCGGCTTGCAGCAGGTAAGTGTGGTCGCGCTGATCCTTGTTCATGATCTTCAGGCTGTAGACGTTTTCGATCCGGCCTTCAGCGTTTTCGCGGTACAGCACGCGGTCTTTGCTGACGTCGAACCCGACCAGCGAACGCATGAAGAACGCGGCGACCAACAGGCTGATCATCGCCAGCAGCACCACGGCATAGCCGATCAGGCGCGGTCGCAGTTTATGGGTTTTCTGCCCGGAGAGGTTGTGTTCGGTGGTGTAGCTGATCAGCCCGCGCGGGTAATCCATCTTGTCCATGATGCTGTCGCAGGCATCGATGCACGCAGCGCAGCCGATGCACTCGATCTGCAGGCCATCGCGGATGTCGATGCCGGTCGGGCAGACCTGCACGCACATCGTGCAGTCGATGCAATCGCCCAGCCCCAGCGCCTTGTAGTCGATGCCTTTCTTGCGCGGCCCACGGCTTTCGCCACGGCGCGGGTCGTAGGAAACGATGAGCGTGTCCTTGTCGAACATCACGCTCTGGAAGCGCGCATACGGGCACATGTAGATGCACACCTGCTCACGCAACCAGCCGGCATTGCCGTACGTGGCGAGGGTGAAAAAACCGACCCAGAAATACGACCAGCCATCGGCCTGGCCGGTGAAGAACTCGATGACCAGTTCGCGGATCGGCGAGAAGTAGCCGACAAAGGTCATGCCGGTGACAAAACCGATCAACAGCCACAGCGAATGCTTTGCCAGTTTGCGCAGGAATTTGTTGGTGCTCATCGGCGCCTTGTCGAGCTTGATGCGCTGATTGCGGTCGCCTTCGGTGACCTTTTCGCACCACATGAAAATCCACGTCCACACGCTCTGCGGGCAGGTATAACCGCACCAGACGCGCCCGGCGTACACGGTGATGAAGAACAGGCCGAACGCGGCAATGATCAACAGCCCCGAGAGCAAGATGAAATCCTGTGGCCAGAAAGTCGCGCCGAAGATGAAGAACTTGCGCTCCGGCAGGTTCCACCACACTGCCTGATGACCGCCCCAGTTCAGCCACACCGTGCCGAAATACAGCAGAAACAACGCCGCACCGCCGAGCATCCGCAGATTGCGGAACAGGCCGGTGAAGGCACGGGTGTAGATTTTTTCTCGTGAGGCATAAAGGTCGACGCTGTTGTTCGCGTTCTTGCTCGGCGGCGTGACGTCGTGTACCGGAATCTGATTGCTCATCATTGCATCCCACGGCAGTGGAAAAATGCCTCGGTCGATACGTGCCAACCGAAGTCAAAAAGGGCTGTTGCAGTAGCGTGATGATACGCCTGCCGCTCTGGCTCAAGGGTGCGACCTTTGGTCGCGTTGGGTAAAAAATGCGGATGGTGTAGCGATTGC
>NZ_RAZO01000001.1:0-26884 GCF_004307535.1 Pseudomonas sp. Sample_9 | reverse complement strand
AAATGGCGCGGCTGTTCCGCGAAATCATGTCGTCGTGCCTGGCGCTGGAGCAGCCACTGAAAGTGGCGTACCTCGGCCCTGAAGGCACCTTCACCCAAGCGGCGGCGATGAAGCATTTCGGCCACGCGGTGATCAGCAAGCCGATGGCGGCGATCGACGAAGTGTTCCGTGAAGTCGCCGCCGGTGCGGTGAATTTCGGCGTGGTGCCGGTGGAAAACTCCACCGAAGGCGCGGTCAACCACACGCTGGACAGCTTTCTCGAACACGACATGGTGATCTGTGGCGAAGTCGAGCTGCGCATCCACCATCATCTGCTGGTCGGCGAAAACACCAAGACCGACAGCATCAGTCGCATCTATTCCCACGCGCAGTCGCTGGCCCAGTGCCGCAAGTGGCTGGACGCGCATTATCCGAATGTCGAACGCGTCGCGGTGTCGAGCAACGCCGAAGCGGCCAAACGGGTCAAGGGTGAGTGGAATTCGGCGGCGATCGCTGGAGATATGGCGGCGGGGCTGTACGGCCTGACGCGCCTGGCCGAGAAGATCGAAGATCGTCCGGACAACTCGACGCGCTTCCTGATGATCGGTAACCAGGAAGTGCCGCCGACCGGCGACGACAAGACCTCGATCATCGTGTCGATGAGCAACAAGCCCGGCGCACTTCATGAGCTGCTGGTGCCGTTCCACGACAATGGCATCGACCTGACCCGCATCGAAACCCGACCGTCGCGCAGCGGCAAATGGACCTACGTGTTCTTCATTGACTTCGTCGGCCACCACCGCGATCCGTTGATCAAAGGTGTGCTGGAAAAAATCATTCAGGAAGCAGTAGCACTCAAAGTGCTGGGTTCCTACCCGAAAGCAGTTCTCTAAGGGGCGGTAGCAAATGAGTGGCAACTTCCTCGCTCTGGCACAGCCGGGCGTGCAACAACTTTCGCCGTACGTTCCGGGCAAGCCTGTGGACGAACTGGCGCGCGAGCTGGATCTGGATCCGGCAAGAATCGTCAAACTGGCGAGCAACGAAAACCCGCTGGGCGCCAGTCCAAAGGCGCTGGCGGCGATTCGCTTAGAGCTGGCCGAGCTGACCCGTTACCCGGACGGCAATGGTTTCGCTCTGAAATCGCTGCTGGCCGAGCAGTGCCGCGTCGAGCTGAATCAGGTCACGCTGGGCAACGGCTCCAACGATATTCTTGAACTGGTTGCACGTGCCTATCTGGCGCCGGGCCTGAATGCGGTGTTCAGCGAGCATGCTTTCGCCGTATATCCGATTGCTACCCAAGCTGTCGGTGCGCAGGCCAAAGTCGTTCCAGCCAAAGACTGGGGTCATGACCTGCCGGCGATGCTTGCGGCCATCGATGCCAACACCCGCGTGGTGTTCATCGCCAACCCGAACAACCCGACCGGCACCTGGTTCGGCGCTGAAGCGCTGGATGAGTTCCTGCAAGATGTTCCCGAGCATGTGCTGGTAGTCCTCGACGAGGCTTACATCGAGTACGCCGAAGGCAGTGATTTGCCGGACGGTCTCGACTTCCTCGCGGCGTACCCGAACCTGCTGGTGTCGCGCACCTTCTCCAAGGCCTATGGTCTGGCCGCGCTGCGCGTCGGTTATGGCTTGTCGACCGCAGTGGTGGCGGACGTGCTGAACCGCGTTCGTCAGCCATTCAACGTCAACAGTCTCGCCCTGGCGGCGGCGTGTGCGGCGCTGAAGGACGAGGAATATCTGGCGCAAAGCCGTCAGCTCAACGAATCCGGCATGCAGCAGTTGCAGGCTGGTTTCCGTGAGTTGGGGCTGAGCTGGATCGAGTCCAAAGGCAACTTTATCTGCGTCGATCTTGGCCAGGATGCGGCGCCGGTTTTCCAAGGCTTGCTGCGCGAAGGCGTGATCGTGCGTCCGGTGGCCAATTACGGCATGCCGAACCACTTGCGCGTGACCATCGGTCTGCCGGCAGAAAACAGCCGTTTCCTCGAGGCGCTGCGCAAGGTTCTGGCTCGTGGTTGATGTCACTGCGCTGCAACCTGCTGCACCTATGATCGGTCGCCTCGTGGTGGTCGGTCTGGGGTTGATCGGTGGTTCGTTTGCCAAGGGTTTGCGAGAAAGCGGCCTGTGCCGTGAAGTGGTCGGCGTCGATCTGGATCCGCAATCGCGCAAGCTCGCGGTCGAATTGGGTGTGGTCGATCGCTGTGAAGACGACTTGGCGGCGGCTTGCGTCGGTGCCGATGTGATTCAGCTGGCGGTGCCGATTCTGGCCATGGAAAAGCTGCTCGCGCGTCTGGCTGTCATGGATCTGGGGCAGGCGATTCTCACGGATGTCGGTAGTGCCAAAGGCAACGTGGTGCGCGCCGCGACTGAAGCGTTCGGCGGCATGCCGGCGCGCTTCGTCCCCGGGCACCCGATTGCCGGTTCCGAGCAGAGTGGGGTGGAAGCCTCGAATGCCGAGCTATTCCGCCGGCACAAGGTGATCCTGACGCCGCTCGAGCAGACCGATCCTGCGGCGCTCGCGGTGGTCAATCGCCTGTGGCGTGAATTGGGTGCCGATGTCGAGCACATGCAGGTCGAGCGTCACGACGAAGTCCTCGCCGCGACCAGCCATCTGCCGCACCTGCTGGCCTTCGGTCTGGTCGATTCATTGGCCAAGCGCAATGAAAATCTGGAGATCTTCCGTTACGCTGCCGGTGGTTTTCGCGATTTCACAAGAATCGCCGGAAGCGACCCGGTGATGTGGCACGACATCTTCCTCGCCAACCGCGAGGCTGTCCTGCGCACACTCGATACATTTCGCAGCGACCTCGACGCCTTGCGCGACGCGGTCGATGCAGGGGATGGGCACCAATTGTTGGGCGTTTTCACGCGCGCCCGGGTTGCCCGCGAGCATTTCAGTAAAATCCTGGCCCGCAGGGCCTATGTGGACGCTATGAATTCCAACGATCTGATCTTCCTGGCTCAACCTGGTGGCCGCCTGTCCGGTCGGATTCGCGTACCGGGCGACAAATCGATTTCCCACCGTTCGATCATGCTCGGCTCGCTGGCCGAAGGCGTCACCGAAGTCGAAGGCTTCCTCGAGGGCGAAGACGCCCTGGCGACCTTGCAGGCATTTCGCGACATGGGCGTAGTCATCGAAGGCCCGCACCACGGCCGCGTGACCATTCACGGTGTCGGCCTGCACGGCCTGAAACCTGCGCCTGGCCCGATCTATCTGGGCAACTCCGGCACGTCGATGCGTCTCCTCTCCGGCCTGCTGGCGGCGCAGAACTTCGACAGCACCTTGACCGGCGATGCATCGCTGTCGAAGCGTCCGATGAATCGCGTGGCCAATCCTCTGCGAGAAATGGGCGCCGTGATCGAAACCGCTGCTGAAGGTCGTCCACCGATGACCATTCGCGGTGGTCACAAGCTCAAAGGTCTGACCTACACCATGCCGATGGCCAGCGCCCAAGTGAAATCCTGCCTGCTGCTCGCCGGTCTCTACGCCGAAGGCAAGACCACCGTCACCGAGCCTGCGCCAACCCGTGACCACACCGAGCGCATGCTGCGTGGTTTCGGCTACCCGGTCAGCGTCGACGGCGCCACGGCTTCGGTCGAGTCCGGCGGCAAGCTCACCGCGACTCACATCGAAGTGCCGGGCGATATCTCGTCGTCGGCGTTCTTCCTCGTCGCGGCCTCGATCGCCGAGGGTTCGGAGCTGGTGCTGGAGCACGTCGGCATCAACCCGACCCGTACTGGCGTGATCGATATCCTGCGACTGATGGGCGCCGATATCACTCTGGAAAACCAGCGGGAAGTCGGCGGCGAGCCAGTGGCTGACTTGCGCGTGCGCGCAGCTAAACTCAAAGGTATCGAGATTCCGCAAGAACTGGTGCCGCTGGCGATCGACGAATTCCCGGTCCTGTTCGTTGCGGCTGCGTGCGCCGAAGGGCGTACCGTGCTGACCGGCGCCGAAGAGCTGCGGGTCAAGGAGTCCGACCGGATTCAGGTCATGGCGGACGGTTTGCTGGCGCTGGGCGTCAAATGCGAACCGACCCCGGACGGCATCATTATCGACGGCGGCCAGATCGGCGGCGGTGAAGTGCACGGTCACGGCGACCACCGTATCGCCATGGCCTTCAGCGTTGCCTCGTTGCGCGCTACCGCACCGATCCGCATCCATGATTGCGCCAACGTCGCGACCTCGTTCCCCAACTTCCTCGCGTTGTGCGGGCAAGTCGGCATTCGTGTGGCACAAGAGGCTCAGTCGTGAAAAACATTGCACCGGTCATCACCATCGATGGGCCAAGCGGCTCCGGCAAAGGCACGGTCGCCGGGATTCTGGCCAAGCGTCTGGGCTGGAACCTGCTGGATTCCGGTGCGCTTTATCGTTTGCTCGCATTTGCTGCGCATAACCACGGCGTCGACCTGACCAATGAAGAGCTGCTGAAGACATTGGCCGCTCATCTGGATGTGCAATTCATCGCCGCGACCGAAGGTCAGCTGCAGCGGATCATTCTCGAAGGCGACGAAGTCAGTGATGTCATCCGCACTGAAAGCGTCGGTTCCGGCGCCTCGCAAGTGGCTGCGCTGCCCGCTGTGCGCGAGGCGCTGCTGCAGCGCCAGCGTGCTTTCCAGGAAGCGCCGGGCCTGGTGGCCGACGGTCGCGACATGGGTACGGTGGTATTTCCGGATGCACCGCTGAAGATTTTCCTCACCGCCAGTGCCGAGGAGCGGGCGCGCCGTCGATATTTGCAGTTGAAGGGCAAAGTCGAGGGTGTTAGTCTGTCGAGTCTGCTAGATGAGATCCGTGCACGCGATGAGCGTGACACCCAGCGCGCAGTAGCCCCGCTCAAGCCGGCGGCCGACGCGATTCAGCTGGATTCAACGGAGCTTTCCATCGATCAGGTGCTTGAACGCATCATGAGCGAGATCGCCATTCGCGATATCGCCGGGTGACCAAGAAGGTCGCAGGGGACCAGTCATAGTCCTGCGGTGCTTCTTTTAAATGAAACTAACCCACACCGTCTGGGGTGTGGAGATGGGCGTTTACTTCGCCCTCATCTACAGGAATTAAAATGAGCGAAAGCTTTGCGGAACTCTTTGAAGAAAGCCTGAAAACCCTGAACCTTCAGGCAGGCTCCATCATCACCGGTGTTATCGTTGATATCGATTACCAGGCTCGCTGGGTAACCGTTCACGCTGGTCTGAAGTCTGAAGCACTCATCCCGCTTGAGCAGTTCTACAACGATGCTGGCGAACTGAACATCAACGTTGGTGATGAAGTTCACGTTGCTCTGGATTCGGTTGAAGACGGCTTTGGCGAAACCAAGCTGTCCCGTGAAAAAGCCAAGCGCGCTGAATGCTGGATCGTTCTGGAAGCAGCCTTCGCAGCCGAGGAAGTGGTCAAGGGCGTTATCAACGGTAAGGTTAAAGGCGGCTTCACTGTCGACGTTAACGGCATCCGTGCGTTCCTGCCAGGTTCCCTGGTTGACGTCCGTCCAGTGCGCGACACCACGCACCTGGAAGGCAAAGAGCTGGAATTCAAGGTCATCAAGCTGGACCAGAAGCGCAACAACGTTGTCGTTTCCCGTCGCAGCGTCCTCGAAGCCGAGAACTCCGCCGAGCGTGAAGCTCTGCTGGAATCCCTGCAGGAAGGCCAGCAGGTCAAAGGTATCGTCAAAAACCTCACCGATTACGGCGCATTCGTCGATCTGGGTGGCGTGGACGGCCTGCTGCACATCACCGACATGGCCTGGAAGCGCATCAAGCATCCTTCCGAGATCGTCAACGTTGGTGACGAAATCGACGTCAAGGTTCTGAAATACGATCGCGAACGCAACCGTGTTTCCCTGGGCCTGAAGCAACTGGGCGAAGATCCATGGGTTGCTATCAAAGCCCGTTACCCAGAAGGCACTCGCGTTACCGCTCGTGTAACCAACCTGACCGACTACGGCTGCTTCGCTGAGCTGGAAGAAGGCGTTGAAGGTCTGGTACACGTTTCGGAAATGGACTGGACCAACAAGAACATCCACCCTTCGAAAGTCGTACAAGTCGGCGACGAAGTGGAAGTCATGGTTCTGGACATCGACGAAGAGCGTCGTCGTATCTCCCTGGGCATCAAGCAGTGCAAGTCGAACCCATGGGAAGACTTCTCTGGCCAGTTCAACAAGGGCGACAAGATCTCCGGCACCATCAAGTCGATCACCGATTTCGGTATCTTCATTGGTCTGGACGGCGGCATCGACGGTCTGGTTCACCTGTCCGACATCTCCTGGAACGAAGTGGGCGAAGAAGCCGTACGTCGTTTCAAGAAGGGCGACGAGCTGGACACCGTCATCCTGTCGGTTGACCCAGAGCGCGAGCGCATCTCCCTGGGCATCAAGCAACTGGAAAGCGATCCGTTCTCCGAGTACGTCTCGGTTAATGACAAGGGCGCTATCGTGACCGGTACCGTGAAAGAAGTTGACGCCAAAGGCGCCATCATCGTTCTGGCCGACGACATCGAAGCTACCCTGAAAGCCTCCGAAATCAGCCGTGACCGCGTTGAAGACGCGCGCAACGTTCTGAAAGAAGGCCAGGAAGTTGAAGCCAAGATCATCAGCGTTGACCGCAAGAGCCGCGTAATCCAGCTCTCGATCAAGTCGAAAGACGACGCTGAAGAGAAAGAAGCCATCCAGAGCCTGAAAGCAGCTCCGGAAGGCGAAGCAGCCGACACCACTATGGCGGCACTGCTGCGTCAAGCAATGGCCAAACAGAACTGAGTTCTGCTTGATCATTAAAAAGGGCGACTTCGGTCGCCCTTTTTTGTGCCTGCGATTTGGCTCTTGTACGTCCGTGCATGAAACCAATGGCTTCGCCTGCGGGTCTGTTTCTTTAATCGGATCAATCGCCTATTCGCGACTAAGCTTGGTCTTGAGCATTAGTCGTCAGGCTTGCCTGGCATAAGGAAGTGGATGAACAAGTTACTTGTTGTTGCAGTGGTCCTGGCGCTGGCAGGGTGCACCACCAGTGCGAAAACCCATGCGGTGCGCGGCGTCAGTGGTATCGAGGTCGACTGCTCCGGGCTTGGTTCCGGTTGGGAGAAGTGCCAGAAGCGTGCGGCCAAGGAATGCAAAGGCAAAGGCTACAAAGTCATCACCCGCTCTGATGATGCGAAAGATGAAGACGAATACCCGTTTGGCTTCAACCCGGCAGGCTTTGTAACCCGGACCATGCTGGTGATGTGTCGTTAGGGCGGCGGCGATCCGACTCGCCACTGGAGTGCCCTGAAAATGGGCGTTTTAACGCCGGGAAAGATATGTCAATCCCTGGGCTGTTCAAAATCTTCCGGGCATGCTAAAACCTTTCAAGCGCTGATCTAGCTGCTTGAAAAAGAAGGGAAAAATATGACGAAGTCGGAGTTGATCGAACGAATTGTCACCCATCAAGGGCTACTCTCATCCAAGGATGTGGAGCTGGCCATCAAGACCATGCTTGAACAAATGTCTCAGTGCCTCGCCACCGGTGATCGTATCGAGATCCGTGGATTTGGCAGCTTCTCCCTGCACTACCGCGCACCGCGCGTCGGCCGCAATCCAAAGACCGGCCAGTCGGTAAGTCTGGACGGTAAATTCGTTCCGCATTTCAAACCGGGCAAGGAATTGCGTGACCGCGTGAATGAGGAAGAGGAGGAGGGCGCTTGATCTTCGCTATTCAAATTCGAGGGCGCGTGAATGCGTAATTTGAAACGCATGCTGTTAGGTGTTTTTATTCTGCTGATGGTTCTGGTTGTTCTGGCGTTTGTGCTCGAAAATCAACAGTCAGTATCGCTTTTGTTTTTTGGATTCTCCGGTCCGCAGTTGCCGGTGTCGGTTGTTGCAGTTTTGGCTTTGCTGGTCGGTATGCTGATCGGCCCGGTATTGGGCTGGTTTCTAGGGCGTGCGTCCAGAGTCTCACGCAAGCGACTGGTCTGAAAGCGGCAGGCGCACGGCATCTGTCGAAATTGCGCCTCAGCCTGTCTTTATCCATTAGTAAAAGCATCATTAAGCTGTAAAATGCGTCCCTTGTTCGATCGTGCCTTAATGCATGTCGATTCAGACTGACTCTGACGGATGCCAACTGATAGTGGCTTCTGCATTCATGGATTAGACCGCGCTCGCTGGCAGCGCTGTCCGCAGCTCAAGGGTATCGTTTCGCGTGAAAATTCTAGTTACCGGCGGCGCCGGCTTCATTGGCTCGGCAGTTATTCGTCACATCATCTCCAACACTTCCGATGCGGTGGTCAACGTCGACAAGCTGACTTACGCCGGTAACCTGGAGTCCCTGGCAGAAGTCAGCCAGGATTCGCGTTACGCCTTCGAACGCGTCGATATCTGCGATCGTGACCAGATCGACCGCGTCCTGCGTGAACACCAACCTGATGCGATCATGCACCTGGCCGCAGAATCCCACGTCGACCGATCGATCTCCGGCCCGTCCGAGTTCATCCAGACCAACATTATTGGCACCTACACGCTGCTCGAAGCGGCGCGCCACTACTGGGCTGCTCTGGACGCCCCCCGCAAAGCCAGCTTCCGCTTCCACCATATTTCGACTGACGAAGTTTACGGAGACCTCGAAGGTCCGGAAGACCTCTTCACCGAAACCACCCCTTACCAGCCAAGCTCGCCATACTCCGCCAGCAAGGCCAGCTCCGACCACTTGGTCCGGGCTTGGGCGCGCACTTATGGCCTGCCGACACTGGTCACCAACTGCTCGAACAACTACGGCCCATGCCACTTCCCTGAGAAGCTGATCCCGCTGATCATTCTCAATGCACTGGAAGGCAAGCCACTGCCAGTGTACGGCAAAGGCAACCAGGTTCGTGACTGGCTGTACGTCGAAGATCACGCTCGCGCGTTGTACAAAGTCGTCACCGAGGGCGTAATCGGTGAGACCTACAACATCGGCGGCCATAACGAAAAGCAAAACATTGAAGTGGTGCACACCCTGTGTGCGCTGCTCGACGAGCTGCGTCCGGATTCCGCTCACCGCCCACACGCTAGCCTGATCACGTATGTGCAGGATCGTCCAGGTCACGATGTGCGTTATGCAATCGATGCGAGCAAGATTCAGCGTGAGCTGGGTTGGACCCCGGAAGAGACGTTCGAAACCGGTATCCGCAAAACGGTTGAGTGGTATCTGAATAATACTGAGTGGGTAGAGCACGTGAAGAGCGGCAGCTACCAGCAGTGGATTGATCAGAACTACGCCGATCGTTCGAACAAAGCATGAGAATTCTTCTGCTGGGCAAGAACGGTCAGGTGGGTTGGGAGCTGCAGCGCTCACTGGCGCCGCTTGGCGAGCTGATTGCTCTTGATCGTCACCTCGTCGATGGCTTCAGCGGCGATCTGGCGAATCTTGAATCCCTGCGCGCGACGATTCGTCAGGTAAAGCCCGACGTTATCGTGAATGCCGCCGCCTATACGGCAGTTGACAAAGCTGAGTCGGAAACCGAGTTGGCAGATCTGGTCAACGGACTCGCGAGTGGCGTTATGGCCCAAGAGGCCGCAGCGTTGGGCGCGTGGCTCGTTCACTATTCAACTGATTACGTCTTCAGTGGCCAAGGTGTAACGCCCTGGCAGGAGACGGATGCTGTTGCGCCGGTGAATCACTACGGGGCCAGCAAGCTCGCTGGCGAGCAGGCGATCATCGTAGCGGGTTGCAAACATCTGATCTTTCGCACCAGCTGGGTTTATGGTGCTCGCGGTAACAACTTCGCCAAAACCATGCTGCGCTTGGCCAAAGAACGCGAAACCTTGAGCGTGATTGCGGATCAGATTGGAGCACCGACCGGGGCCGATCTGATCGCCGACGTTACGGCGCTGGCTCTTCAGCAAGTGCTCGAGCGTCCGGAATTGGCTGGCCTCTATCACTTGGCCGCTGCTGGCGAAGTGTCGTGGCATGGATATGCCAGTCATGTACTTGACTTCGCAAAGGCGCAGGGCGAGGAATTGGCGGTGACGATGGTCAACCCAATCGAAACAACTGCCTATCCGACACCAGCTCGGCGACCTCTGAATTCGCGGTTGGATACGCAGAAACTGCGCAAAAATTTTTCTCTACACCTGCCGGATTGGCAGAGTGGTGTAACCCGAATGCTTAGGGAAGTTCTGAATAAATGACCATGATAAATCGTAAAGGCATCATCCTCGCAGGTGGTTCAGGCACTCGCCTGCACCCGCTTACTCTTGGCGTGTCCAAGCAAATGCTGCCTATTTACGATAAACCGATGATTTTCTATCCGTTGTCAGTGTTGATGCTGGCGGGGATGCGAGAAATCCTGATTATCTCCACGCCGGAAGATTTGCCTTGCTTCCGCAAACTCTTGGGCGACGGTAGTGTTTACGGTATTGAATTGACGTACGCCGAGCAACCTTCCCCTGATGGTCTGGCCCAAGCGTTTATCATCGGTGAAGAGTTCATCGGCAAAGATCCGTGCTGCCTGATCCTGGGAGACAATATTTTCTACGGTCAGCACTTCTCGGACAACTTGCGGTCTGCCAGTAGCCAAGCAACGGGTGCCACTGTTTTTGGTTATCACGTATCGGATCCAGAGCGTTTCGGAGTTGTTGAATTTGATGCATCCGGTCGCGCACTGAGCATCGAAGAAAAACCGACCGCCCCTAAGTCCAATTATGCTGTGACGGGCCTTTATTTCTACGACAACGACGTTGTTGAAATTGCGAAAAACATCAAGCCGTCTGAGCGTGGGGAATTGGAAATTACCGATGTCAACCGTGCTTATCTGGAACAAAAATCGTTGAATGTTGAAATGTTGGGTCGTGGTTTCGCTTGGCTCGATACCGGTACGCATGATTCGCTTTTGGAAGCTAGCCACTTCGTTCATACCATCGAACAGCGCCAAGGACTGAAAGTCGCTTGCCTGGAAGAAATCGCATTCAATAATGGCTGGATCGACCGAGCTCAATTGGCAGAACAGGCTGAACGCTTGAAAAAAACCGGCTATGGCCAGTACCTGTCCAACTTGCTCAGGTGACGGATAAGTCCTGTTCCTGACGTGGAACCAAACCACGTCATTCATAGGATTTACAGGGCCCCGGTTCAGAAAATTCCAGGAGCTGATGCGCTAACGTATCGGCCAATATTCACAAGCTTCGATATTGATCGAACGACTCAGATCAAAACAAGGTTCAAAGACCATGCAAAACTCTGCTGTGAATCCTCGAAGCTCCGACGAGTTTGATGTTATTTTGATTGCACGTGCCTTGCTCCGCCGTGCATGGGTGATCATAGGTATAACAGCCATCGCCGGGATTTTGGGTTTGCTTTACGTGGTATTAAGTGAACGTGTTTACGAAGCCAGGGGATATCTGGTTCCACCTACGCAAAGTGACATTGCAGACCTCAATACCGGCCGGACCAAAGAGTTCGAGCTCAGCCCTTATTCGATCGATGATGTTTACCGTATTTTTTTGCGCAACCTTCGATCCGAGGCGTTGCGTCAGGAGTTTTTCGCAAACGAATACTTGCCTTCGCTGAGCCAGGATCAACAGGCGCGTTCACGAGATGCGTTATATGCCGAGTTCGTCAGAAGGGTGCAAATCAATCCGACTACTTCAGATGAAGCGGGTCGCTATTCCGTCGTAGTGCAAACAAATAGTGGCGACAAGGCCGTCGACTGGATCAAGAAATATGTGAAACGCGCCGAAACACGCGCAACTGAAGAAATCATGAAAAACGTTTCGTATGAAGCCAGGGTGCATGCGAAGAATGTTGCGCAAGAAATTGATACCAAACGAGAGACCGGGCAAACCGAGCGAGAGGATGCACTGGTCAAACTGCGTGCGGCTTTAAGTGTTGCTGAGTCTTCAGGGGTCCAGAAACCTACGATGGTTTTTGGCAATTCATCTTCGGCACTGGCTGGAAATATGGAAGGCGATATGAGCTTTCTGAGAGGCGCAGAAGCACTGAAAGCGGAAATAAAGAACCTGGAACTCAGATCGTCCAATGACGCGTTCATTAAAGAGTTGCGTGAGCTCCAGGCAAAGAAGAACTTCTTTGACAAACTGGCCACAGCTGATCGCGAAATTGGTATGTATCGCTATGACGGTTTGGTTGATGCGCCAGAAAATGCAATCAAGCCGAAAGCCTCACTGGTTATCGGTCTGGCGCTGGTGCTCGGTGCCATGCTGGGCCTGTTGACTGCTTTTATGCTTTATCGTCTTGAAGAGTCGCGATAGGAATTTTGCCTGTACTGAATCTACGATGATTTTGTTATTGGTCTATTGAGGAAAGGAGGCAGTTTCTGACGCCTCCTGTCTGCTTTTTGAAATCAACACCGACGGAATGTCTTCGTCGTTTTGCAGGTATGGCCGAATGAAGTTGCTAAAAACCGATTTACAGGAAGTAGTTATCGTCGAACCAACGGTTTTTAGGGACGATCGCGGCTGGTTTGCTGAAACCTTCAATGAACCGCGTTTTCATGGAGCGCTTGCCGAGCTCGGTCTACCGAAGCCGCGTAGTTTTGTCCAGGACAATCACTCCTGCTCTCAAAAAGGCGTCTTGAGGGGCTTGCATTATCAGCTCTCGCCGAGCGCCCAGGGGAAGCTGGTAAGAGTTGTCGCCGGTTCGGCTTTCGATGTTGCCGTGGATATACGAAAAGGCTCACCAACATTCGGAAAATGGGTGGGCGTTGAGCTGAGCGCAGCAAATAATCGGATGTTGTGGATTCCTGAAGGCTTTGCGCACGGCTTCATGGCTTTGGAGGACGATACCCATTTCTTGTATAAGACAACTGATCTGTATTGCAAGGAACTCGAGCGCAGCATCAAATGGGATGATCCCGAGATTGGTATCGAATGGCCTCTTGGGTACGAGCGGGTTATCAGTGAAAAAGACCAGCAGGCCAAAGCGCTCGGTGAGGCCGACCTGCCTTTGTTGTACATACCTGGCACTACAGAGTCTGTCGAACTGCAAGTGATAGGTGACGCTCGCGGCAGCCTGGTCTCGGTTGAAAAGGGGCCGCAAGTGCCTTTCGAGATAAAGCGAGTTTATTATATTTTTGGCACACAGGTCGAAGTCAGTCGCGGTTTTCATGCCCATAAACAGTTGCGTCAGCTTGCAGTATGCGTGTCTGGCAAGTGTCGTATGGTGATGGATGACGGGACGTCCAGAAAAGAAGTTTGGCTGGACTCGCCAAATAAAGGCGTGCTGATTAATAATCTCATTTGGCGCGAGATGCATGACTTCAGCGAAGACTGTGTATTGGTGGTGTTCGCCAGCCAAGAATACGATGAGGCTGATTATATTCGCAATTATGACGATTTCATCAACGTCGTGACTGCCAACGCTACATCCTGAAGCGATAGCTGATCTGTCGCCGGGCGACGGATTTAACAGGGTTTGGATAACACGGAATAACAGGTGTACTGATGATCGAGTTTCTAAGTTTGAAGGATGTAAACGCTGTCTATGCTGACGAGCTAAAATCCGCATGCGCCCGGGTTATCGACTCAGGTTGGTATATTCAAGGTAAAGAGCTCGAAGCGTTTGAGACTGAATTCGCTCGCGTATGCGATGTGAAGTTTTGTCTTGGTGTGGCGAATGGACTGGATGCTCTCAATCTAATCCTGAGAGCTTGGAAAATCCTCGGCAAGCTGAAGGACGGTGATGAAGTCATTGTCCCGGCCAATACTTATATAGCAAGTGTTCTGGCTATCACTGAAAATGGACTGACACCGGTACTGGTCGAGCCTGATGCGTCGATGAATATTTCCCCAGTACAAATAAAGTCAGCGATCAGTGTCAGAACCAAGGTGATATTCCCGGTCCACTTGTACGGGCAGTTGGCTGATATGCCAGCAATCATGAATATTGCCAAAGATCATGGCTTATTGGTATTAGAAGACTCGGCGCAGGCTCATGGCGCGAGTATCCAGGGTAAAAAAGCAGGGAGCTGGGGGGATGCGTCTGGTTTCAGCTTTTACCCAGGCAAAAATCTTGGCGCTTTAGGAGATGCCGGCGCGATAACAACAAACGATGAAGAACTGGCAACCGTGGTAAAAGCGTTGCGAAACTACGGTTCTCATGAAAAATACAAGAATATTTATCAGGGCGTAAACAGCCGCCTTGATGAAATCCAGGCTGCAATGTTAAGCGTCAAACTGAAATATCTAGAAGAGGATATCCAGCGTCGCAGGGAAATCGCAGAGCTATACATGCGCCGAATTGATAATGAATCCATTCGTCTGCCGCTCGACAAAGACGTTTCTGCGCTTAGCCTTGAAAGCCACGTCTGGCACCTTTTCGTTGTGCGTTCGGATAACCGCGATGCACTTCAGAAGCATTTGGCTCAGGCTGGGATCCAAACACTGATTCACTATCCAATTCCACCTCATAAACAAGAGGCGTACAAGGAGTGGAACGAGTTGTCTTTCCCTGTTACCGAGGAAATCCATTCTCAAGTGTTGAGCTTGCCTATAGGTCCGACGATGTCCATTACGGACGCGGAAGCAGTCATCAGCGCATGTAACAGTTTCAACGGTATTGGTTGAAATAATGACGCTCATAAAAACAAGCCTGCTCAATGGGATTGCCGTTCTCGTTAAAATGCTTACTCTTTTGGGTATAAACAAGGTCTTGGCAATTTATGTCGGCCCTGTAGGTTACGCCGCGCTTGGTCAGTTCCAGAACGCCATCCAAATGATAACAACATTTGCCAGCGGCGCGATCAATACGGGTGTGACAAAGTATACCGCCGAGTATCATTATGACGAGAAGAAACAGCAGTCGGTGTGGAGGAGTGCTGGCACAATAGCCATTTGCGGCTCGTTGATATGCAGCGTCATTATTCTTCTGTACAGTAAAGAACTTGCCGCCTGGATTCTCAATAATGATCAGTTCGGCGGCGTTTTCAGGTGGTTTGCCGGCACGCTTGTGTTTTTTACTTTGAACACATTGCTGCTAGCCATATTGAATGGCAAAAAAGAGTTACTCCGTTATGTTGCGGCGAACATCACCGGGAGTATTTTTGCGTTAGTGGTTACAACTGCGCTGGCTATGTTTTCCGGGCTTTATGGTGCATTGATCGCTTTGGCGATCTACCAGTCCATCAGTTTTTTTGTCACCCTTTATATATGCTCAAATGCCGACTGGTTTCGCTTCAGCTATCTTTTTGGACGGGTAGACAAGTTAGTCGCTAAGAATTTCCTGAAATATACTGCGATGGCACTGACGTCAGCTGTTTGCGTGCCGGTCAGCCATATATTTGTCCGTAACTATCTGGGCTCTTCGTTCGGATGGGAATCTGCCGGCTACTGGGAAGCCATGTGGCGCTTAAGTGCGGCATATCTGATGTTGGTAACTACTACGCTAAGTGTCTATTATCTGCCCAGACTGTCAGAATTGAATCATCACGATGACATCAAGGCCGAGATACTGCAAGGATATCGGTTTATTTTGCCGTGCGCTGCGGTCTGCGGGCTGATCATTTATTTGTTGCGGGATTTTATTATTCATATCTTGTTCACCAGTGATTTTCTGCCGATGCGGAGTTTGTTTGCTTGGCAAATCGTTGGGGATACATTGAAGATTGGTAGTTGGATATTGGCGTACGTCATGCTTGGTAAAGCGATGTTTAAGCTTTTCATCCTTTCCGAAATAATTTCGGCTGCTTGTTTTTACATGTTTACGGTGGTGTTTACGAGTCAGATTGGCTTAGAGGGTGTTTCTCTTGCTCATGCCGTAAATTACGCCATTTATTGGCTGTTGATGACGTTGTTTGTTTATAGAGCGCTGAGAAGGATGCAGCCAGAGATATTGGCTGGCTAACGCTTGTTAGACAATGGATTTACTTTGCTGAGGCGCTTACGTTGAATATCTATAATCCGAAAGTTTCTGTAATGATCATTACTTATAATCAAAGGCATTTGATTGCGGAAACGATCGAGAGCGTTCTTTCACAAGACTACGAAAACCTTGAGATTGTTGTTGCGGATGATGCATCGACAGATGGAACGCAAGAGGTTATTTTAGATTTTCAACGGAAGTATCCTGATACGGTAGTGCCCGTTCTGAATGAAAAAAATCTGGGTATTACAGGGAATTCGAATGCTGCATTCTTTGCATGCACTGGGGATTTGATTGCGGTGTTAGGGGGAGACGATTTGTTTCTTCCCGGCAAAATCAAGGCACAGGTGGAACAATTCAAGGATCCACAAGTCGTTCTTTCATATCATCCAGTGGATATTTTCAATCACGCTGACGGTAAGGTGTTGTTCCGTACCAATACGACCGAGAAAGAAAAAATTAACAATGTAGAGGACTTGATAGCCAAAGGCGGGATCCCCGGGGCATCTTCCGTAATGGTTCGGCGTTCCGCTTGCCCACAACATGGCTTTGACCCGCTCTTTCCAGTCGTTTCAGATTGGATTTTCTATATTGAAGTGGCGTTGCAGGGCGAAATTCAAGAGTTGCCAGGCGTTTATGGCAAATATCGCAAACACGGGCTTGGTGCGAGCGATAGAACTTTTGAGTTGCTTGAAGAGTCGTTGCTGACTGTTGACCTGATTTCCCAAAGATATAGCGGAAACGAATCAATTCAACGCGCCTGCGAGAAAGGCGGCTATCGGTATCTCTTGGGTGAATTATTTCGGCAAGTGGTCAAAAAAAATCGCGCCAATGTAGAGGCGCTGTACCCAATGTTCATGAAATACTCTTCGGGGACGAAACGTTCAGTCACCCGGGTGGCTTTTTTTCTCCTTCGCAATCCACTCATTTTTGGTTTGGTATCCAAAACTTTGCCGAACTTGAAAAATGCTTTGAAGCGGAATGTATAAGTCATGCTAAATCCAGCATTCGTTTATATAACTATGTGGTCGCTGGTTCTTCTGTTGTATTCATTCGGGTTGACTACGAATCTAGTCTCTCCTACGACAGTGGGCCTGATGGTAATATTGATGAATATGGTCAGTATTGTTCTCTTGTATGTACTGGTGAGCAGGCGGAAAACAACGCAGCTCGTCAGTCCTGACCTGGCAGCTGGTTATGTATTGAATGTCGGCAGGTTTTTTCGTTTGCTTCTGTGCATATGGGCACTGGGTACTGTTTTCGAAATCTATTATTCAGCCGGCGTTCCTCTATATTGGCGTCTGGCTGGAATAGACAAGCTGTACACCGAATTTGGCGTTCCTTCACTTCATGGCGTGATGAATGCCTGCTATTTGCAAATATTGTCGATGGCAACGTATTTGGCTATAAAGAACAGGTCAAAGAAGATTGTCTTGGTAATCGCAGTATTGTTGCTATGGCCGGTGCTCATGTTAGGGCGCGGAATTCTGTTGAGTGGTCTCATACAGATTGTCTGTGTGTCGCTTTTGCTGACTAGAGTTTCCTATAAGAAGATATTCGGGTTAATGCTCCTCGCCTTGTCCGTGGTAGTCGTTTTTGGCTATCTAGGAGATATGCGACAAACGTCTAATCCATTCGCTTACTTGATTTCCGGTCAATCCGCCGAGGTGTTCGATGCACTACCGAGCGGATTCCTGTGGTTTTATGTGTACCTGACCGCTGGGCTCAGTAACTTTTTCCATAACATCGATACAATAACCCCAGCCTGGTCAGTGTCTTATTCGATGTCCAATATGCTGCCGTCCGTAGTGAAGGGTTTCTTCGGCTTGGATGCAAGAAATGATCTGTTCACCTTCGTCGACAGAAATTTGAACACCTCTACAATCTATGCTGGTTTTGTATCCGATGCCGGTGCGTTTGGGGGCTTTTTGTTCGTCGCGCTGATCCAGTTCATCTGTTGCTGCATTTACAATGCGTCGTTGAAGGGCAAGCCATGGGGGATTTTTGCGTATTCAGTTGCGTTTCAGATCCTCGTGTTTTCTATCTTTTACGACATGTTCTTCTTGCTGCCAACACTCTTTCAATTTTTTATTTGCTATTCGCTTTATGTGTTTGCCAATTTGCGTTTTGGCACTCGAAAAGAAACGGCGATACAAAATACATAGCTGGTAGTTAGTTGACGAGCCAGCTTGGCAACACTGCTTATTGACGATTTTCAGAGGGATATCATGAAAAAGATTCTAATCACCGGCGGCGCGGGATTCATCGGGTCGCATCTCGTTCCAAAATTGCTGAGTACCAATCACTCCGTCAGGATCCTCGATCCATTGACTGTGCAGGTGCATGGTAGCCTTCCGGTTGATCTGGACTGGTTGAACGGTGAAGGAGTTGAGTTCATTCGTGGTAGCGTTACCTCTCGTGAAGATTGGGTCAAAGCCCTGGAAGGTGTCGATGGTATTGTTCATCTGGCTGCCGAAACCGGCACAGGCCAATCAATGTACGAGATCGCCCGTTACAATGAGGTGAATTCGCAAGGAACTGCGTTGATGTTCGATGTTTTGGGAAAACTGCCATCCCATAACGTCAAGCGAATCATACTGTCTTCCAGTCGCTCGGTTTATGGTGAGGGCGCGTACATCAATCCGCAAACCAATCAACGCGTGTGTCCTTCTGCGCGTTCAGCAGAAGCGCTGGCCAAGCAAATGTGGGAGCCGGTCTGCCCTTCGACTGGCACGGCACTAAAGCTGGTTCCGACCACTGAAACGGATCTCATTGCGCCTTCCTCTTTTTATGCCGCTACCAAATATGCACAAGAGGATCTGGTTCGTATCGGTGGTCAATCAATGGGTATTGATTACACTATCTTCCGTTTGCAGAACGTCTACGGTGAACGCCAGTCGCTGAATAATCCATACACCGGTATTCTGTCGATTTTTTCAACGAAAATCCGCCGCGACAGTGTTCTCCCTCTTTTTGAAGACGGTCTTGAGAGCAGGGATTTTGTACACGTTGACGATGTTACGGATGCGCTGCTCGCCGGGTTGATGGTAGAGAAGTCTCCGAACACAATCGTTAACGTAGGCAGTGGTGTGGCTACTTCGGTCAAGGAAGTAGCTGAAGAATTGACCCGTGCATTTGGCAAGGAGCCAAATGTGCAAGTAACCGGACAATTCCGCGTCGGTGATATCCGGCATAACTACGCCGACGTCCAGCGCTTGAATGACTTACTGGGCATTCGCCCCAAAGTCACGTTGAAGGAAGGCCTGAAGCGCTTCGCCGAGTGGGTCCTGCAGCAGCCATTGCCTGAGGATCAGCTTGAAAAAGCGAACCAGGAATTGCGTGCTCGCAAGCTGATGAATTAAGGAGAGTTCTGTGGAGCAGTACGAAGCAAGTTTGTGCAGTTTATTGCAAGCAGATATCGCGCGGCAGCGGGCACTGTTTAACGCTCCGCCGAGGAAGTCCAAAATCAGACTGATGATTGGTATGCTTTCGCCCAGATTTGCTCCTGTGCTGCTCTACAGATTGGCCTATGCGACGAATCGCAAAGGACTCAAAGTGCTCGCCCGCTTTTTTTCGCTCCTGAACTACACTTTTTTCGGGATAGAAATAGCGGTGGTTTGCAAGATAGGTCCAGGTTTGTTTTTTCCGCACACACAAGGAACTGTAATTGGCGCTGTCAGCATCGGTGCAAACGCAGTTATTTATCAAGGAGTGACTCTCGGCGCGAGGGATCTGGATTTCACCTATGACGAAGCCCATCGCCCGGTGATCGGCAACAACGTCGTAGTAGGTGCCGGGGCAAAAGTTTTGGGGGGATTGGCGGTGGGTAATAACGTGGTTGTAGGCGCTAATTCGGTATTGCTTATTGATGTCCCTGACGACGTCGTTGTAGCGGGAATGCCAGCGAAAATTGTTAAACAACGGGCGATACAGTCTTGAATCATTTGCTTAAAGATAAAAATATCTTATACGTTGCTCCCGCCTTTTTCGGTTATGAGAGTGATATTAAGAACGAGCTTGAAAAGCAAGGTGCAAGCGTAACTTTTTTGCTGGACCGTCCTTTCAGTTCGCCATTTCTGAAAGCGCTCACCCGTGTCCGACGAGAGTGGGTGATCGGTTCCGCGAACCGTTATTATCAATCGGCGCTGGCATCGAACAATACCGATTTTGATTACGTGTTCGTAGTAAATGGACAGACACTTTCTACAGATACCTTGGCTGCCTGGCGCCAACGTTACTCTTCGGCAAAATTTATACTTTATATGTGGGATTCTTTTTCCAATAGAAAGCAGACGTTGGAAAATCTTGAGTTCTTCGACAGTATCTTCACCTTTGACAAAAATGACGCCGATCAATATCAGGTCAATTTTCGCCCTTTGTTTTTTTCAGCTGGTTTTGAATCTACAGTAGAAACGCCGCTGCTCTACGATATCAGTTTCATTGGTACGGCTCACACAGATAGATTCTCAATTGTAGAAAAAGTCGATGCGCAACTCGATTCATCCGTTCGTAAGTATTGGTATCTTCTCCTTCAGGCCAAATGGGTTTATTGGGTTTATCGTCTGACCAATAAGAATTTTAGCAACGCCAAGATCGAGAAGTTCAAATTCGAATCTATATCCAAGGCGGAAGTGCAGCGAGTCTTCAATGCGTCAAGGGCGATACTCGATATCGAACATCCTAAACAAACAGGGTTGACCATGCGCACGCTGGAAACACTCGGCGCGCGGAAAAAGCTGGTGACCACCAACACCAGTGTAAAGTTTTACGATTTCTACTCTGAAGATAATATTTCGATCATTGATCGTAATAATCCTGTTATTTCAGAAAAGTTTCTGAATACTCCTTATAAAGCTGTCGAGGCGCATATCTATCGCCGCTATAGTTTGAGTGGATGGCTTGAAGAAATCATCAATACGGTGAACAAATTATGAAAGTGCTAGTGACCGGGGCAAGCGGATTTATCGGCCAGGCTTTATGCGAGCATCTTCAATCGAGTGGCTTATCTGTTCGAGCTCAGATGAGGAGACAACCGGCAGCGGCTGCCAATTATGAATGTCTGATTGGCGAGTTGGACGATCTGGCGTTTCTTTCGACTGCATTGGCAGGGATTGATGTTGTCATCCATCTCGCGGGAAGAGCGCATCAGTTTGGCAAGGACGCCAGTAATCTGGATGCCATGATGGCGGTCAATCGAGACCTTACCCTGAGGTTGGCTGCGGAAGCTGAGAAAAACCAGGTAAAACGATTCGTTTTCGTTAGTTCGATCGGCGTAAATGGCGTGGAAACCAATGCTGTTCCTATCGATGAAAGTTCGCCACCCAACCCCATCAAGGATTATGCGCTATCCAAATATGAAGCCGAGATTGCGCTTTCGGCTCGATACATTGATCAATCTGGGCCAATGGACCTGGTCATTGTTCGGCCGCCGCTCGTTTACGCTGCCAATGCGCCGGGAAATTTTCGGAAGCTGCTCAAACTCGTCGATAAAGGTATACCGCTGCCTTTTTCAGGCGTTTCCAATCAGCGAAGCATGATCTCACTGAACAATCTGACAGATTTCATCAGGGTATGCGCAACACATCCAGACGCTGGTGGAGAGGTGTTTGTGGTGTCTGATGGTCAGGATTTTTCGTTGCCTGAGATTCTTCAGGCGCTTTTCGAAGGCAAGAGCAAGGCACCCCGACTTTTCTATTTTCCTGTCGCAATCATGTCTACCGCTGCTCGGCTACTCGGAAAAGGCGCTCTGATGACCCAGCTTTGCGGTTCTTTTATCATCAATTCCGAAAAGGCACGAACAGTGTTGAACTGGGTACCGCCTTTCTCTCCCCGTGATGAGCTCGTCAAATCGGCAAGAGATTTCAAATAATTTGATATCGCATGCCGCTCGTACCAGGAACGGCTCAATAAGGAGTTTTTGATGTTGTGGTTGTTTTTGTCGATTATCGCAATCGCGTCCTTCGCGCTGACGTGGATACTCCGCAAATACGCGATGGCGCGCAGTCTGATCGACGTGCCAAATGCGCGTAGTTCGCACACGGTCCCTACGCCAAGAGGGGGCGGGGTTGCCATTGTTCTTAGTTTCCTTGCGGCCACTGCGATCATGTATTGGCTGGCTCTAATGCCATTGAACAATACCGTTGCGCTTCTGGGAGCTGGCACGCTGGTGGCAATTCTGGGATTTCTGGATGACCACGGACATATAGCTGCAAGGTGGCGTTTGCTGGGGCATTTTCTTGCGGCATTTTGGGCCTTGTACTGGATAGGCGGACTTGCGCCACTTTCGATTCTGCAAATGAATATCGAACTTGGCTTGTTCGGCTATCTCATTGCAGCAATGTTTCTGGTGTGGATGCTGAACCTTTATAACTTCATGGACGGTATCGATGGTTTGGCGAGCGTCGAGGCTGTCAGCGTTTGTGTGGGTATGGCTTTTCTCTACGGGGTACAGGGGAACGCCGAGATCGCAGCACCGCTTTTGCTCGCGAGTGCGGTCGCAGGTTTCCTTTGCTGGAATTTTCCTCCGGCACGAATCTTCATGGGCGACGCGGGTAGCGGTTTTCTGGGCATCGTTCTGGGGATTTTTGCCCTTCAGGCGGCGTGGGCGTCCTCTGATCTGTTCTTTGCCTGGCTGATTTTGTTGGGGGTGTTCATTGTCGATGCGACCGTCACCCTGATTCGTCGCTTGCTTCGCGGTGATAAGGTATACGAGGCTCACCGCAGTCATGCCTATCAATTTGCCTCCCGGCATTACGGACGGCATTTGCCGGTGACGCTGGCGACTGGTGTACTGAACATTGCATGGTTGTTGCCTATCGCCTTTCTTGTGGTCGACGGAAAGCTCGAAGGCGTGGTCGGATTGCTTGTGGCGTATGTACCTTTGGTGCTCCTGGCACTAAAATTCCGTGCCGGTGATGTGGAAGTACGCTGATTCCATCTCGGTTTGGCGCATCAGACTTCGTCGAATCCTGAAAAAAGGACATTGGCTGACAAGCTGTTTCTGTTAGGTACTCAAAGGATTTATGGATAAATTACGCAGTTTTTTGGTGGGGCTACCGCGTCGGCAGAAACGCCTGATACAGGTGTCCGCGGACATAGCCCTGGTTTGGCTGGCGTTGTGGCTGTCCTTCGTAGTCCGATTGGGACTGGATGTGATCATCAACCCTTTCAAGATGCACGAGGTGCTGTTTCTGGCCGCCCCAGCCATCGCCATTCCTTTGTTTATCCGTTTTGGAATGTATCGTGCCGTCATGCGGTATTTCGGTAACGATGCACTTATCGCCATTGTCAAAGCTGTCAGTCTTTCCTCGTTGATACTCGGCGTGGTGGTTTTCTGGTACAGCAATCATCAGAACATTGTGCCCAGATCGATCATTTTCAATTATTGGTGGTTGAGCCTGATCATGATCGGCGGACTGCGACTTGCCATGCGCCAGTATTTTCTCGGCGACTGGTTTACCGCGGCTCAACACGTACCTTTCACCAACCGAGATGATGGACTGCCCAAGGTCGCTATTTACGGTGCCGGCGCGGCGGGTAATCAGTTGGTAGCTGCATTGCGGATGGGCCGCGTCATGCGCCCGATTGCATTTATCGATGACGACAACAGTATCGCGAATCGAGTGATCGCCGGCCTGCAGGTTTATAAACCGAAGCACATTCAGAGCATGATTGATGCAACCGGGGCGCAGGAAATCCTGTTGGCGATACCATCTGCAAACCGTGTGCGTCGTCGAGAAATCCTCGGATTTCTGGAAGGCTTCCCGCTACACGTTCGGAGCGTCCCAGGCTTTATGGATCTGGCGAGCGGGCGGGTGAAAGTCGATGATATTCAAGAAGTGGATATCGCTGACTTGCTCGGGCGCGACGCTGTTCCTGCGCAGGACAATCTTCTCGAACATTGCATCAAGGAACAGGCTGTAATGGTCACCGGGGCTGGTGGTTCCATCGGTTCGGAATTATGCCGGCAAATACTCGAGCTGCGCCCAACGACATTGATACTGTTTGAACACAGCGAATTCAATTTATATAGCATTCTTGCTGAACTGGAGCAGCAGATCACGCGTAAGTCGTTGTCTGTCCGGCTACTGCCGATCCTCGGTTCCGTGAGTAATCCGAGCAAGTTGCTCGACGTCATGAATACCTGGCAGGTGAATACCGTTTATCACGCCGCGGCCTATAAACACGTGCCTATAGTCGAGCACAATATTGCAGAAGGCGTCCTTAATAACGTTATCGGGACGTTGAACACGGCCGAGGCTGCTTTACAGGCTGGAGTAGCGAATTTTGTCTTGATATCAACGGACAAGGCCGTGCGTCCAACTAATGTGATGGGCAGTACGAAACGACTTGCCGAGCTGACCTTGCAAGCACTCAGTCGAGAGCTTGCACCGGTATTGTTTCGTGATGCCGCGAATGTCTCTCACGTCAACAAGACGCGCTTTACCATGGTACGGTTTGGTAATGTACTTGGTTCTTCGGGCTCCGTTATCCCGCTGTTTCATAAACAGATCAAATCTGGCGGTCCGTTGACCGTCACCCATCCCAGGATAACGCGCTATTTCATGACCATCCCGGAGGCAGCCCAGCTGGTTATTCAGGCAGGCTCCATGGGTATGGGGGGGGATGTGTTTGTTCTGGATATGGGGGAACCAGTAAAAATCGTAGAGCTGGCCGAAAAGATGATTCATCTTTCGGGTTTCAGCGTTCGCTCTGAAAAAAATCCCCATGGAGACATCGCGATCGAGTTTACCGGGCTGCGACCGGGGGAAAAATTGTACGAGGAGTTGCTGATAGGCGATAACGTCGTTGAGACCCCTCATCCCATGATTATGAGTGCCAACGAAGACTTCATTCCCTGGGACGTACTCAAAGCAAAATTATCGGAACTGATAGCTGCCGTTGAAGCTGACGACTACGCTCTGGTCCGCCAATTGTTGCGGGATACGGTCAGTGGATATACACCGGATGGGGATATCGTTGACTGGATATACCAGCAACGTCGACTTGATCCTTGAATCGCAAAAACGGGTTGTGGAGTGATATTCAGTCCGTAGCGTTCAACCAATATTTGGCATCAGCTCTCATTGGTTTGAGATCTCGCCGCCAGACTAAGTCCTGTTTACAGGGCTTTAATTATTCAAAGGGGCTTCATTTTGCTGTCCTTAGTCGTTCCAGTTTACCGTAATTAGGGCTCTCTCCCGGATCTGCTCAGCGCAATTGATTTGATGAACGATCAATTGCTGGGGGATTTGGAAGTGGTGTTTGTGGTTGATGGAAGCCCGGATAATTGCTACGAGCTGCTCAGGCAAGACCTACCTAACAGGAAGTTTCGCTCTCAATTGATATTGCTGTCGCGGAATTTTGGCTCTTTCATGGCGATCCGCACAGGTTTTCAGTTTGCTAGCGGAGAACGATTTGCCGTGATGGCTGCGGATCTCCAGGAACCACCAGAACTGATCAGTAGCATGAACAGCTTATTGATTACCCAAAATTTTGACATTGTCGTCGGTGTTCGGGACGGAAGGGATGATCCATTTATGTCCCGGACAGCCTCGAGGATTTTTTGGGGGCTTTATCGTCCTATGTTGTTCCGGAAATACCTCTTGGCGGCATTGATATTTTTGCCTGTAACAAACCTTTCAGGGACACTCAAAATCTCGCAGTCGCTGCTGCCAAGGGATTGGGGTTTCAGACTTATCAATGGCAATTTTATTTCGGCAGGCAGGGGCCTTGGATGTCACTTACGACTTATCAATTAGGGGTCATTCTTATATCGGTCTTCATTGCCTTTTCACTATTTATGCACTTCAGTAAAAACTGCCAGTTCAACAAGATTCTGGAAACTGAAAGTCGGGAAGGGCAAGATTAATCACTACATCTAGGAAAACGGCCTCTCGAGTCCACCAGGGGGGAAGAAGGCCGATTTTCCTCCGCAGTACCTAAGTACTGTTATTTCTTCGGTTGCAGAATTCTTGCAGGATTACCCACCACTGTGACGTTTGCAGGCACGGAGCGGGTTACAACAGCTCCGGCGCCAATCATTGCATTTTCTCCAATGGTAATTCCTGGAAGAATGGTGCAATTGGCTCCCAACGACGCTCCTTTGCAAATCACAGTACGGTCGAAACTTTCCGGGTAAACTTTGCTGCGAGGGAAGCGATCGTTAGTGAATGTTGCGTTAGGGCCAATAAACACGTCATCCGCAATGGAAATGCCGTCCCAGATCTGAACGCCGCATTTGATTGTTACCCGATCTCCGATGACTACGTCGTTTTCGATGAAGACGTGGTCACAGACGTTACAGTCTTCGCCGATTTTTGCTTTCGGTAATACGTGTGAAAATGCCCAGATTCGGGTGCCCTTACCAATTTCAGAGGTTTCACACAGGGCGTGAGAGTGCACGAAGTAATCTTTGGAAGCGCTCATTTTTCCATTCCAGGTTGGCTTTTTCGATGGCGTAGTTTCGTAGAAAACAAGCTCTATATCCATACGTTTTTGAGCCTGCGAATATGAGCCATCAGGAACACTTCGAGTGTTTAACCAGCGTTCGGAGCATTGCGAATGACATTGTCCATGATACTGGCGACTGAAACTGTTCCGACCACTGAAGGATTACTCCGATATTGCAATGCCGCCTGCCTGGGTATTCACCTGTTACACGTTTTGCAACGCTTGCATTTTTGACAACCTCCAGCGATCGCCTAGGTTTGAGGGAGCAGCTCAGGAAAGCTGCTTTCTGACTTATCTCAAGGAGCGTCACTTATGCGTACCGGTTATTTTTACTCGCTGATCTTTGCCTTCCTCACCAGCGCCTCGATCGCTGCGATTGCCGCCCCTGTAGCGCCGTCGGAGGCCACCAAGACGCCTTTACTCATGGATGCAGCGACGCCATCGCAGACCGCCAAGGTCGATCTCAACGGCGCGGATGCGGCAACGTTGCAAAAGGAGTTGGCGGGTGTGGGGGAGGCGAAGGCACAGGCGATTGTTGCGTATCGGGATACAAACGGGCCGTTTGCGTCGGTGGATGAGTTGCTCGAAGTGAAGGGGATTGGCAAGGCGATTCTGGATCGCAATCGTGAAAAGCTGGAAG
>NZ_RAZO01000434.1:0-1947 GCF_004307535.1 Pseudomonas sp. Sample_9 | reverse complement strand
GTCGGGCTGGTCAGCTCGACGGTCATTTCCGGGATTTCCGGCGGCGTCGGCAGTGGCTCAGGACGCGCCTGATGGAAGAACCACCACGCGCCGCCGTGTATCAGCGCCGACACGGCGATCAGCAAGAGCATCTGTGGTTTGTTCAACCCGCCGGGTCGTGACGTATTGGCTGTAAACGCCGGCCTGCCCATTGCCGGCGAGACCGGCGCTTGCTGCAACGGCCCCGGCAGGGTTTTGTGCTTTACCGCATCGTTCATTAAAGCTCCCTCGGGTCAGATGAAGGGCAATAAGGTGCCGTCCGAACATATGGCTGATGTTCGAGTGAGTGGGTGCAACTTTCTTCAAGGTGTACGCGGGCCGATAGTTGGACTATCTGTTTAAACGGCCTCAAACAAACTTAGTGGCTTAGTAGCATCTATATCGATTGTTCATTATCCATTCCGTGGCTTGTTGTTGTGTGGAGACGTGAGCTGTCTCAGGTTTGTTACAGTTTGCAACAGGTGTGCCAGATGTTGCTGAAACCGGTTGAACGCATATCTTCGGTGTTACTGATGTCGCATTTATATAAGTTTCAGTTTCGCCCACTGTTTATTCGGCGCGAAGCGGTCCTCAAGTCCTCGCAGAAGGGCTTTTTCCAGAGCGAGTCAGAGGGAACGCTGTATCACGCCAATCGGCGGGATAGAGCGGCTGCTCGGTGATCAGGCTTAGCACCTATCGGTGCGTAGCGAATCGATTTGGTGCAGGTCAGTCATTCAGCGGTTCACAGGACATGTTCCTTATTTTGATTCTGGAGTATTGGTTAACTGCATCACATTCGGGCGTGCGCTTTTGGTGCAACTTCAATGACGAAAAGTCATTGTTCGACAATCCTGTTGTTGTGCCTTTTATTAATTGCCGTATTTAAAAAATAAATAACACATGGCGCCCGGCGATCGCTCGATTGCCAGGCACGCAAAGTGTGCATTGGGTTTCAGGTAATAAAGGAGAAACGCGCCAGCCTGAATAGGCTCGGCTGAACTTGGGCCTGGATTTGCGAGTAAGTCGGGTATGTCGTACGGCGGAGCATTTGAAGATTCACGGGTGAACTCCTTATTGCCAGCTCGGACAGGCGAACTTTTGGTTCGCTGTCGCACCTTACAAGAACGCGGATAGCGTTCGATGAATGCTCTTGGTGCGGGATGGGCACCGCCAGCGCTGATTGGCGAAGGTTGATTTCGCAAGTCGGCAGTGCATGGGAAAAACGTGCCAATCACGACACATTTGCAGAATTTTCTACGTCAGGCCAGCCAGCCATCTACCCTGTGCAAAGGCCTTATCGGGGGAACGGACATGTACCAGCTCTACGGGCACAAGAATTCCGGCGCGGCTGCCATCGAGGCGGCACTGGAGTTGTGCCAGATCGCCTATCGCTTCATTGATACCGAAGCCAGCGCCGAGGCCGACGAGGCGCTGGGCAAACTCAATCCGTTGAAGCAGATACCGACCCTGCAACTGCCGGACGGCAGCGCCATGACTGAAAGCGCGGCGATCCTGATTCACCTGGGCCTGACGTTTCCCAAGTCCGGCCTGCTGCCGAGCAAGGCAGCCGATCGTGATCAGGCGATTCGCGGCCTCGCCTATATCGTCAGCAATTGCTACGCGGCGGTCGGCATCATCGATTACCCCGAGCGCTGGCTGAGCACGCCCGACGAGAACGCACGGCAAAACCTGATCGCCGGCACCCGCCAGCGCCTGCATTTCAGTTGGGAGGTATTTGCCGATCAGTTTTCCGGGGAGCTGTATCTGGATGATGAAACGCCCGGCGCACTGGATGTGCTGGCGGCCGTGGTGAGCCGCTGGGCCGGCAGCCGCGAACACCTGCGCCAGACCCGCCCGGGCTTTTATGCCTGGCTGCAAAGGATCGACCGACACCCGGTGCTGGCACCGGTGTTTGAGCGGCATTGGCCG
>NZ_RAZO01000452.1:24398-27396 GCF_004307535.1 Pseudomonas sp. Sample_9 | reverse complement strand
GCGCTTACTCGGTAATCTTCTCGAAGTTGCGATAGAACATGTCCCCTTCCCGGCTATCCGTCATCGAGTGCAGTTGATAGCTGCGGCTCAGTCTGGCGCCGCCATCTCGGGTCAGTGGCGCCCAGACCAGGTTGGCGCGGCGCATGGTCGACATGCTCATCATTTCGTCGAACGGGATCGACAGGTACAGCCCCTTGTCGAAACTACCTTCGCCATATTCCGCGCTGCTGGCCGTGGTGATGGTTGCCCAGGCACCGACGCGCACGCCGTTGAAGAACTCACGGGAGATATCCACGGTGGTGCCCCAATCCCCGGCCAGATAACGACCGACACTGACCGCCGCCAGCGTATCGAATGGCAGGTCGGTATAGCCGGTGATATGCCCGGTCACGACCGAGTAATCGCGCAAGGCAAAGCCCTGATCGAAATCACGCTGGCGCACCCAGTTCAGGTCCGCGCCCAGCGACCAGCGCTCGCCGGTCGGGCGGAACAACACTTCCGCGCCGACGCCGGCAAACATCGACTCCAGATAGCCGCCGTACACCATGCCGTACAAATCCTTGTCCAACTGCTCGGCATGACTGACCTGGAACAACGGCATGGTCGTGTTTGACGTGGTCAGGTACTGGCGCAGATCCGTACGCACGCGGGGCAATCCGCTCGGCGCGTCGTAGACGAATTTGTCGAAGTTGTTGACCAGGTTGGCGCTGAGCAAACCGCTCCACCAGGTGTTGCGGTTGAAGCGATATTCCGCGTCCGCATCAGCACTGAACTGATAGAGCAAACCATCCGGGCCGCCGACGTTCTGCTTGAAGCCCAGCCCCACGCCATAGCTGAAATGCTGCGGCGCTTCGGTGTAGAGGGTTTTCTCGTTGTGCGGCATCGCCGGGTTGATTTCGGTGGTGCGGTGCAGCGCCTCCAACGGTTCTTCGTTGTTGATCACTTCGCGGAAGGTCTGGCGCGGCAGGCTGGTTTCTTCCAGCGGCAAGTCGTAGCGCTTGTTGACCACGGTGAACCAGTCGATGTCGTCGTTGACGCTGTTGTCGAGAATCCGGCTCGCGCGGCCAACGGCTTTGGACGAATGGAAATAACGCTGCTGCTCGCCATAGACGATCAGTTCGGAATCGCGCTGGCTGATGCGCTCGACCTTGTATCCGGCATTCTGCTGCAAACGCCGCGACACATCGGCCCAGTTGACCTGTTCCATCGAGGTCGTCGGCGCCTTCGCCGGCAGCGGTTCGGGGGTCGGGTCGTAGGTCTTGGCCGGCGCCTTGCGGCTGACGAAATTGGTGTGAAAGGTCACGCCGAACATCGCCGTGTTGCCCCGTTCCCAGGCAGCGCTCAGATCGATCGAATCGGTCACCTTGAACACCGCACCGAGGTTGATCGGCGAGTCCTGTTTGATCTCGTTATCCTTCGGCTCGTTTTTGTAGTCGTTACCTTCGAATTCAAGCTTCAGACTCAGCCGATCCCAGGGCGTCTGGTAGCTCACGCCACCAAACAGCGAAGGCTTGCCGCGAAAGTACGAGCCGGAGTTGACGTCACCGGTGCCTTCCAGCGCCGGGCGCGTATCGAAACGACTGCTGACGTAGCCCAGCGGGTTGTCGAAGTCGCCGCGATTACCGATGTAGCCCCAGGCAATGCCGGCGCTGAAGTCGAAATTGTCGAAGCGCTTGTTGGCGACGAAGAATTCGCTGGAGAACAAACCGGTACCACCGATATCTCGAAAGCCCAGCGCCACTTCCGGCGCCCAGTGGCTTTCCTGCCACAGGCGTACTTTGGCGTCGACCGCCTTGTCCTTGTAGCTTTGACTGCCGCTGAGGGCCTCCGAGCCGTACGGCCGGTTGGTAATCGCGGTGTAGCGGAACGAACCTTCTAGCCAGTCCAGCGGTTGCAACGACACGCTGTAGCGGCTGTAGGGGTCGGTGCGGTTGGCATTGACGCTCAGCTCGCCGGCCGGGGCCATGCGCGCCGTCGGCGTCTGCAACAGACCGGCGCCACCGAAGTCACTCTGGGTGATGCGCGGCTCGGCGTGAGCCAGACCGCAGGGCAATAACAACACAGCTGCAAAACTTAACTTCAACGAACCACCTCGGCCAGCTGCGTGGCAATGAATTCGGCCAACTGCTGATTCAATTCAGGAAGAGGCGGATCAAGATCATCATTTTTTATCGGTACCAGAATCCTGCTTCCGGCCACCGGAAACTGCCCGGACTCGCGATTCCAGTGCGCGATGCCGACGCGCCGCGAGACGCCGTTGGGCTGGATCAACCACAGGTAATCGGCCTCGGCATCGTCGAGAATCGAGCAGCCTTCGAGATATTCGCGCGCCTCTTGCAACGGCTGATAGGGCAAGTGGCATGGCTCGGTGACCGCGCCCAACACCTGCACTTCATCAACCCGTTTCGGATAGATCAGCCGATCGCCGTCATCCAGACGAATGTTGCGCGCGAAGCCGACTTCCACCGCCACCGGATCGAGGTCAGCGATCTGCCGCCCGGTCACTGGCATCTGTCGAACTTCTTCAGCAACGCGCTGTGCCAGTGCCGCGCGGCTTGGCCGATCAAACAGCGTCGCCATGCGCTGCAGCACCTCGAGATCGAACAGCACGCCAACCTTGAGCCGTGTCTGTTCCTCGACCAGCGACTGGCGCAACAAGCCGCCCGCCAGCCAATAACCCTCGGCATTAGGCACGGCTTCGCTGATCACATCGAACAGGCGTCCACCCGGCGGCAATGCGATCGGACCGGGATTGGCGACGTCGCCGGACACGGTGACGGCGGCCTGAGTCGCCCCAGCGATCAGCAAAAGACCCGCAGCCAAAATGCTTAAGCGCTTCACGGCAGATGCCTGCGATCAGGAGTCAGCTGAACCAGCTTGACGCGCAATTGCGAGGTCAGTTGTTGCTCGCTTTGCAGAATGAAACCGTCCCGCGGGTCGACCCAGTAACGGTTGGTTGCGCTGAGGCCGATGGCTGGGGCGTCGATCTGTTCATCGA
>NZ_RAZO01000452.1:19604-24298 GCF_004307535.1 Pseudomonas sp. Sample_9 | reverse complement strand
ACCTGCTTGCCGGAGGCGACCCAGAATTGCAGGTCTTCGCGCTCGCGCACCAGCGCCAGCACGCCTGAGCCGGACGGTGTGGTCAGTTTCAGTTGCGGGTAGTTGACCCCGGCGACTTCGGCCGCTGTCACATCAACCTCGTCGGGGCCGACGACGGCGGCCTTGAGGTTGTTCAGCGATGCGCTCATCAGCGGGTTACAGCCGCACAGCAACGAGGCCGCCATCAGGCAGACGCCCACTTTCAATAGGTTCACAGTCGGGCGGCCTTATTTGCTGTTGTTGCTGTATTCGCTCCAGTTCTTCGCTGCCGAAGCCCCGGTGCCGACAATCGACGCCGACGGCACCAACTGGCTGATGAAACGGTTCCAGCGCGTAACGTTGGCCGGGCCGACGTAGACGACATCCTGCGGCCGCACCTGAAAGTGCGAGGCCAGCGCCATGGCGGTCGGCGATTCGGCTTCGAGCTGATAGATCTTGGCCGGCTCGACGTCGAGATTTTCCACGCCGCGAATCACGTACACCGCATTGCCGTTGGAACTGGTCTGACTCAGGCCACCGACCGAACCGAGCACGTCGGACAGGTTCATGGTTGCGGTCTTGAAGCTCAGCGCGCGCGGCTGGTTGACTTCGCCCATGACGTAGATGCGCTTGTTGTCGTTGTACGGCAGATACAGCTGATCGCCGCCCTTGAGGTAGACGTTCTGCAGTTCGGAATCCTGCTGATTGAGCGAGTCGAGATTGAGCGGATACACCCGCCCGTTGCGCGTCAGCAGCAGCCCGGACAAGTCCGCATTGTTGGTGTCGATGCCAGCGGAACCGAGGGCTTCGACCACGCTCAGCGGATTGGTCGAAATCGCTTGCGGGCCGGCCTTCGTGACGGCGCCGGTGACCACGACTTTCTGGCTGGCGAAGCGCAACACCGCGACGTCGACCTGCGGCTCGGCGATGAATGCCGACAAGCGTTGTTCGATGTCGGCGCGCAGTTGCTGGATGGTCCGGCCGGTGGCCTGGACTTCCTTGATGAACGGGTAATACAGCGTGCCATCGGAGCGCACCAGACGGCCGTTGGCATCGATCTGTTGTTGCGCGCCGGAGGGCGCGGTCAGCTCCGGGTGATCCCAGACGGTGATGTACAGCACGTCATTGTTGCCGATGCGATATTCCGCCGGCGTCACCAGCAGCTCCGCCGGCAGCGACTCACGCTTCTGGGTGGCGCGGTTCATGGCGATCAGCTTCGGGGTGATCGGAATCAGCTCGACCCGACTGCTTTCGCTGGCGCCCTGGCGGGTGATATCGCTGGTGCTCAGGTACTGACCGGGGGAAAACATGCAACCTTGCAAAGCGAAACTTGCCAACATTAAAAGATAAACACTACGAGTCATAATGGCACTACGCTATTCAAGGGCGAATCCAAAAAACAAAGTCACCCGACTTGCGTCGGGCGACTCTGTACTGCACTAACAAATGTTCCTGTTAGTTATGCGTGCCGGTTGTACCGGTGGTACCCGTCGTACCGGTGGTACCACCGTTGGCACTACCGCCGCTGTTGGACGCCGCTACAGCACTGGCAACCATTGCAGTACTGGCCGCTGGCGCTTGCGAAGCCGCCACACTGCCACCTACATTGGTTACCGCTGTCAACGGCGCTTCAGCTGCGGCAGCCCAGTTGCTCAACATCGTCAACAGGGCAACTGCCATCACTTTTTTCATAACAACTCCTTTCTAACATTCGAACTGTTAAAAAACAGATCTGTGTCAGAGCTGGTAGCTTTCAAGTCCGCAAAGAGCGCGAACAAGATCCGTTGTTCTTCCACAGTCCTGTGCAACTGCTAAAAGTCGAACGGCAGGTTTATATCTACGGATTTGCAAAAGGCATTGCCAGTGTAATTTCCCGACGTTATCTAACAAGCTGACTGAAACTAACATCGGACTAAATGGCCATCATCGCGAATAACCGTTGGGATGATTCGATTGCCAGCGCCAAGTGTCGGCGACCATGTCCTGCAAGTTGCGCGTGGCCTTCCAGCCGAGTTCTTTCGCCGCTTTCGACGCGTCGGCAAAACTCTCGGCAATGTCACCGGCGCGACGCGGCATCATCCGGTACGGCACCGGCCGCCCGCAGGCCTGTTCGAAGGCATGCAGCACTTGCAGCACGCTGTAGCCATCGCCGGTGCCGAGGTTCCAGGTGTGAATGCCGGTGCGCTCGCTGATCGACTGCAACGCTTTCAAATGCCCATCCGCCAGATCGACGACATGAATGTAATCGCGCACGCCGGTGCCATCGGCGGTCGGGTAATCATTACCGAAGATCGACAGCTCACGCAGGCTGCCGACGGCAACCTGGCTGATATACGGCACCAGATTGTTCGGAATGCCGTTGGGGTCTTCGCCCATATGCCCGCTGGCGTGGGCGCCGATCGGGTTGAAATAGCGCAGCAGCGCGATGCTCCAGCGCGGCTCGGCGAGGCTCAGGTCGCGCAGCACATTCTCGACGATCAGCTTGGACTGGCCGTAGGGATTGGTCGGATTGCCCGTAGGAAAATCCTCGCGAATCGGCATCTCTTCAGGCTCGCCGTACACCGTCGCCGAGGAACTGAACACCAGCCGGAACACCCCCGCCGCTGCCATCGCCTGACACAGGGTGATGCTGCCGCCGACGTTGGTTTCGTAGTATTCGAGCGGCTTGCGCACACTCTCGCCCACGGCTTTGAGCCCGGCGAAATGCAGCACGGCGTCGATCTGATGCTCGCGGAAAATCCGGTCGAGCAGCGGCCGATCGCAGACATCGCCGCGAATCATCCATGCACTTTTGCCGCAAATGGCTTCAACGGCGTGAAGTGCTGCGTCGCTGCTGTTACAAAGATTATCCAGAACGACAACTTCATAACCTGCTTCAAGCAATGCAAGTGTGGTATGCGAGCCGATATAGCCGGCACCACCCGTTACCAGAATCTTCATAGCGCGGTCCGTCATTGAATAAATACCCGGTAGCGTGTCAAGCCATGCCTGGTGGATATGCGGAGCAATTCACACAAACAGGGCGACAACAACCTCAAACAAATTCAGTTCAACCACTGGCAATAATTATTTTTGCCGGTCAAACTGTTTGACGGGTACTTATTAGCACTCCCTGGATACTTATCACTATCGACAGATACCGACTAAAAATAACTAATAACCAAGTAGTCGACATCTCATAACATTAGCGCTTTTTAACAGCGCAACTAATTGCCAGCAACAACCTGACTCGGGTATTAAAGTAAGCCTTCAATAATCATTGAAACTTGCCGCCACTTTCTGGTGCGCAACCGTCGCCTGTGTTCCATGACTGTCCAGGATACTTTTATGATTCGTAAATGTTTGTTCCCCGCTGCCGGCTACGGCACGCGTTTCTTGCCGGCGACCAAAGCCATGCCGAAAGAGATGCTGCCGATCGTCAACAAGCCGTTGATCGAATACGCCGTTGAAGAAGCACGGGACGCCGGCCTGCAACACATGGCCATCGTCACCGGCCGGGGCAAGCGCGCGCTGGAAGACCACTTCGACATCAGCTACGAACTCGAGCACCAGATCCGTGGCACCGAGAAAGAGAAATTCCTCGCCGGCACCCGCGAGCTGATCGACACCTGCACCTTCTCCTACACCCGTCAGGTGGAAATGAAAGGCCTGGGCCACGCCATTCTCAGCGGCCGCCCATTGATCGGCGACGAGCCGTTTGCCGTGGTGCTGGCCGACGACCTGTGCCTGAACCTCGAAGGCGACGGCGTGCTGTCGCAGATGATCCAGCTGTACAGGAAATTTCGCTGCTCGATCGTCGCCATCCAGGAAGTCCCGGCCGACCAGACCCACAAGTACGGGGTGATTGCCGGTGAGCTGATTTCCGAGGGCATCTACCGAGTCAACAACATGGTGGAAAAACCGGCGCCGCAGGACGCGCCGTCGAACCTCGCGATCATCGGGCGCTACATCCTCACCCCGGACATCTTCGACCTGATCGCCGACACCGAACCAGGCAAGGGCGGCGAAATCCAGATCACCGACGCACTGATGAAACAGGCGCAGAACGGCTGCGTGCTGGCCTACAAATTCAAAGGCCTGCGCTTCGATTGCGGCGATGCCGAGGGTTATCTGCAGGCGACCAATTTCTGCTACGACAACGTGTACCTCAAGGGCCGCTGAGACGGCTCCCCACCACCAGAGGCAGGCAACCATGAACATTGCACAACATTCGACAGAGATTGAACGTGAGGTGGGCAACCTCGGGGTGATGAGCTGGTTGTCGCGCCATCAACCGCTGCCCAGCGCCAACGAAACCTGGCTGGGTACGATTCTGCTGGTGGAGCGAATCGGTGTGTTTCCTGCGTCCGGCGATATTCGCCGGCCGCTGCGCGATCCCTATCCGCTGCTCGCGCACCTGAAAACGTTGTATGGCGAACAGGCGCTGGAAATGGATGACCGCGATGGCCTGAAAGTGATCTTCAGCGACTGGCGTTTTCGCGTGCGCATCTGCTGCAACGATCCGGCGATCATCATCAACGTGGAAACCCGTTGTGATGCGCGGTTGATGCCGCGCAAGCTTGACGAACTGCTGGGGCTCATCGACGCCTTCAAGCACGACGCCTGATCACCCGGGCGTCACGCCGATCCATTGTGGGAGCGAGCCTGCTCGCGAAAGCGGCGGCACAGTCAGCATT
>NZ_RAZO01000452.1:18359-19504 GCF_004307535.1 Pseudomonas sp. Sample_9 | reverse complement strand
ATCCAGCCATAAAAATAATCGGCAATCACCTTCCCGCCCGTGGCCGGCAACGGATGAATCTTGTCCGGGCCGATCATCGCGCTGGCGTAGCGTTTGACGTCGGGGCCGAACGCGCATTGCAGGTTGGCAAAACCGAGCTGCTGCTCACGCGCCCACGGCTCGAGCACCTGTGCATAGGCTGACATCGGGTAAGCGCTGGAGCGCGTGGTGTCCTGACGCATGATCAGGTTGATGCTCGCCGCCGGCTGAATCTCGCGCAGCATGCTCACCAGGCCCTGAACGTTTTGCAGGTACTGCGCAGGTTTGACGCCGAAACCCTGATCGTTGCCGCCGAGCATGATCAGGTAAACGTCGGCCGGAATCTTCGACACCACCGCTTTCCACTGCGCCTGCCACTGTGGATCGGCGTGATAGAAATCCGCCGATGCCGCGCCGGAGGCCGCCAGTTTCGACACCCGAATGCCCTTCTCATCATTCGTCATCCAAAGGCCGAACAACGTGGGCGCGCCCTTCACCACTTCCAGTCTGAATGACCAGTCTGCGGCTGATGGTGCGCTGGGCAGCGCGACTTCCTGAACGCCTGAGCCTGCCAGTTTCAACGGTTGCCAGGCTTGCGCGGGCGACCAGCGATAGCGCAGCTCGTCCGATTCGCCATTGCCCAGATACAACAGTTTCGCCTGAGTGACCGTGGTATCGATGCGCGGCGAAGGGCTGGCATCGACTTGCAACCAGGCGCCGGGTTTGCCGCTGATCGTGCGACTGTCCGGGCTGGCCTGGCCCAGCGCGGAAACCTTCCAGCCGCCGCCGAAGTATTTGTCGCTGCTGCGGGTGTATTTGAAATGCGTGCCGCCCAGCGCCGCGCCGTGGTTGAAACCGACGTAACCGGGGCCAGCGAAACCCACCTCGGCGGCCACTCGCTGCACCAGTTTGTTCAGGTAGAAATCCTGCCCGGCGGTGTAGCTGTCGCCGATCACCGAAACCGCCAGCACGTTGCCGGCCTTGCCCTCGCGCCACTGCGCAAAGCGCTGGCGGGCATCGTCTATCGTGATGGCCGAGGTGGCGACGGGTTGAGGGGCGTCTACTGGCATCATTGAATATTTCCTTTGTCCGGGATGGCCCCTTCGCGAGCAGGCTCGCTCCCACAA
>NZ_RAZO01000452.1:0-18259 GCF_004307535.1 Pseudomonas sp. Sample_9 | reverse complement strand
AGGACAAACCGCGAGGTCGCTGCGAACAGCACATGGAAAAGGAAAATCGCATAGGAATATCCACCGAGCCAGGTCAGCGCTTTCGAGCGCATGTCACTCGACAGCAATGCGATACAAGACACGCAACCCACGGTCAAACCAATCAGGCTGCGGCGATCGACAATCAGCTCACGATCAATCGCCGCGACATACAACAGCGTCAGCGAGATCAGCACAAACAACAGCGGTCCGATCACTTTGAAACGCTGCTTCAAAACATCGACATTTTCCTGACCGATCATCCCTGCAACAAAAAACGGCAGCAGGTAAATCGCACCGTTGATACCGAACGCATCCAGCGGCAACGGCGGCAGCAGGAACAACACCGCCGCAAACGCAAACAAGCCATACAACCGCGTCGCCGAACGCAGCAGGCCGCGCCATTCCAGCAAGCCGACGAAGATGAAAATGCTGAACACCGCCTGCAGGAACCAGAAGTGGTTGATCGGTACCCAGAACGACAACAACGCGTCGATCACGCCGACGTCCTTGTTCACCCCCGGGCCCACCGCTTGCAGCACCGAGAACGGCACGCCGACACAGAACAGCGGCACGATCAGCCGCCGCACCTTGCCGGCGAAGAACGCGGAAAAGTCATTGCCGCGAATCTTGTAGATCGAATAGATGTAGCCGGATATGAACGTGAACAGCGGCATGCGCACGTACACCATCGAGTCGGCGATGACCCGGAACGGCGAGCCGATGTCGATCTTCAAGCCGCCGCCCAGCGGGCCGATGACGTGATAGAGCACCAGCAGCAGGCACGCCAGGCCGCGCAGGGTTTCGATCTCCAGGGATTTTTTCTTGCTCGACATAGAGCACCTGCCTTAAGTGAGAATTCTTGATTCGACCTGCACCGGTTTGTTCGCGCGCAGCATCAAGCCCAGGCCGACGAACAACACCGGCACCACCATCGAGAAATGGCGGGCGAAGGAGCCGAAGTCCGGCTCGAACAAGCCTTGCACCAACAGAAACGCCAGCGGAATCGCGATCAGTTCCTTGGGTTTGGTCTGGATCGGCGCGCCCTTGTAGTCGGTCGAAGTGATGACTTTGAAGAGCAGCAGCGCGGTCATGATCATCAGCGCAACGAAGATCACCTGCCCCGGCCCGGACAGCAGAATCAGCTCAACCGGGAACGACAGGCGGAAGAAAATGATCATCGAATCCAGTGCCTGGGAGACGAAGTCACTGCCGCTGAGCCACGAAACGATCAGCGACTTCGAGCCCTCCTCGCCCGCCGTGCGCAGCTCGTTGTTGCTCGCGCGGATCGATGACACCGGAAAGCCCAGCGCCAGCTGAATGGCCATGGCCACCGCCAGATAAAACAGGAACAGCATCAGAAAGAAGGTGAAGCGCGAGACGTACTTTTTCATCACGCAGACGCCGACCCACGACAGCGAAAACAGGATCCAGTACGGCCGGATCAGCACCCCGTAAATCACCGCTGAAAGAAAAAAACCGCCGCGATATTTGCGCGTCAATGCGCTGAGCAGAATGCTCAACACCGCCACCGACACGATGATTTCCTTGGTCAGGTTCTCGAGGAAAAACGAGCGCACGATACCCCACAGGCACAGGGTGCCGAAGATGGTCAGCGGCATGCGCCGGAACACCACCACCGGAATCGCCGTGAGGAAGAAATTGCAGAACATGCCGTAGGCCCAGGCATTGGTCAGGTTGATCCCGGTGGGCCGCAGCAGGAACGCCGAACACTCGTAGGACGAGCGATCCGGCGAGAACGGGTTCCAGAAATTGCAGTTGTCGGCACGCGCATACGACGACCACAAGGTCATCGCATCCGGCCCCGGATCACGCGGCACCAACAGCGGCATCGCCACTGACAGAAACAGCCCGGTGAACAGGATCAGAAAGGAAATCGACGAATCGAATTTGCGCCCACGAAACTCGATGCGCGGCAATTTCAGGCCCATGACAGCGCAGCCTTTTTCGCGCCGGTGACACGGGTCAACACTGCAATCACACTGAGCTGCACGACGATGGCGAAAACGTTGCCCCACGCCGCGCCGTAGATCGAGTAATGCTTGATCAGCACATAGCTGATCGGCACTGAAATCAGCAGGCAGAGCGTCGCGCTGGCCAGCGACACCCGGCTGTTTTTCGAAGCAATCAAACCGCCCCAGACGATGTCGCCAATCGCCCGCAAAGCGAAGGAAAAAATCAGCACCGCGAGGAGCGCGTTATCCGGGCGCGGCACGCTGCTGGCGACGTAATCGAGCAACACATTGAAAAACACATAGATCGCCACGGCCACAACGGCGGAGACCACCAGCGAGCGCATCACCCATTTGTTGACGAACAGTTGCCTGACCGTGAACGCCTGTTGATCGGCCTGGAAACGCTTGGCCAGCACCGGAATGCCGACCACCGCCACCACCGCGTACGACAACGCCTGCAAAGTGTTGGCCGCCGACCACGCGTACACGTATTTACCGAGGCTGGCGTAGGGCTCGAGATCGATGATCAGAAAGCGCTCGGCGTACTGACTCAGGGCGATCAGACCGGTGCCGAGATAGAACGGCAACCCGGCCCTCCACACCGTCGCGGTGTCCAGCGGCGCGGCTTCGCGGCCCTTGTGCACGTTCACCACGATCAAATAACCGGCGATGATTACCAGCACGTTGGCGACGACCCACAGCCACAACACACTGGCGATGCCCGCGACCCAGCCGAGCACCATGCCGCCCACCGCCAACACCGCCCACAGGCCAGTCTTGATGAAGAACAGCAGAGCGCCGGCGGTGGCTTTCTGCGCGGAAAACACGAAGGAATTGATTTCGAACGACAGGTGCTCGGTGAGCAACACCAGCGTCACGCACAGGATCAGCGTGGCGGTCGCTTCCACCGACTGAAACAGCGAATAGATCAGTACCGTCAGCACCGACAACAACAGCCCCACCGCCAGATACAGCAGCAGAACCTTGTCGACCACCCGCCGCGAACTGCCGCCGACGCTGATCAGCCGGTTGATTTCGGAACTGAAGCCGACGCTGTAGAACTTCGATGCGATCAGCGAAGCCGCGACCACCACACCGTAAAAACCCAGCGCCTCGTAACCGAGGTAATGGGTGATGGCCAACACCAGCAAGAACTTCGCGCCCAAGGCTCCGCCGCGAAGCAACAGCCGAAATATCATCGAACGACACCCTTGATGATTTCGTCCATGGCCACGGTTTTCGCCTCGATCTCGCGGCAAGTGTCGGTCAGGCGCTTGCCGAAATCCGCCAAGGCATTGGGCGCGTAAACGGTGTTGATGATGGTGTCGACGTCGATATCGCCGCCGTTGATCACCCAGTCCTCGACGCCCATGTCCTGATAGGCGCCAAAGCCTTTGCGCTCGTAGCTGATGTGATACGCCGGCACGCCGGAGAGCAGCGATTCGATGGCGCCGTGCAGACGCACCGAGATCACCAGGTCCGGTTGGTACTTGGCAATGGTTGCCTTCAGCGACAGCAGATCTTCGTTGATGCCCAGCTCGCGGTAGAACGCGCCGTCATCGTTGCCACGTACGGCGCTTTGCACGGCGCAGACCACTTTGCTTTTGTTCTTCAGACGCTGCAGCAGCAGTTTCAGATTGGCCACGTAAGCGACCTTCTTCTCCTTGCTCCACTCCGGAGGCTTGCGCAGCACCACGCAGACTGTCGCCGGCGAGGCGGCGCAGCGAGTGAATTTCGGTTGCTGAAGAATCTTGCTCGCCAGCGACTGCACGGCCAGATCCGGCGCGCGGTAGACGTTTTCGCAAGCATCAAAAATCGCCGAGGAACGGTTGTCACGCACGAACACCGCATCGGCGCTGGCGTAGTGTTCAACGATCTTGCTGCTCTCGCCGTGGAACGGGCCGATGCTCTGTGGCAGGTACACCGACGGCACTTTGCTAAGGATCGCGGTTTCCAGTTGCTTGGCATGGCCGAGCTTCAGCTTGATGTGCTCGAAGGCGCTTTTCGAACGCATGTAGCCGCCGCCGACACCGACGATCAGATCGGTTTTCTTCAGCAGATCGGCGAGCCCGACGTAGGACTGATTGAGAAACACCGCTTGCTTGACCCGCCCCAGACCCTTGGCCGCCATCACCGGCGCATCGAAACGCGGGTGCGGCAGATAGTTGAACGACTCAGGGTCGGACGCCACGACACTGATCGCGGTGTCGTCACCAAAGTTACGCTGCACCAGAGCAATGGCCAGATCGACGAGCAGACCGTCACCGGAGTTGGACGCACTGTAGCCATGCAAAATCGTTACGTTCATAAGCTTGAGTTCTACTTAATAAGTGGGAGCGTGATACAGGTCGTAGGTCTGGCGGATCATCAACGCTGCGCTGAAACGTTCGCGGACAATGCTCCGACCTTCGTTGCCGAGGTCGAGCAGGCGCGGCTTCTGGATGATCGTCAACACGTCGGCCAGCGCCTGGTGATCACCGGACGGGAAGACGTAGCCAGACACTTCGTTGGTGACCAGTTCCGGCAGTGAGGTGCAGTTGCTGGCAATCACCGGCAGCCCCATGGCCATGCCTTCCAGCGGCACCATGGCAAAGCCTTCCCAGCGACTCGGCACGATCAGCGCATCGGCTTTCTGATACAGCGCCTGCACTTCACTCGGCGTCACCCACGGCAGGTACTCGACCGAATCCATCGGCGGGCACTCGACCGAGTCTTCGTTGACCGCACTGCCGACCACCGTCAGTTTGAGGTCGTTGCGATTGACCTTGGCGTAGGCCTTGAGCAGCACGTCGAAGCCTTTCTGGTAATCCAGACGCCCGACGAACAGCAGATGAATCGGCTCGGCGCCAGCGCTTTTCGGTGCGTCGTCCTTGTGGTGAATGCCGTTGTAGATCAGCTTCATGCGCTTGCGCTCGATGCCGAAACGCGCGGCTTTATCCAGCTCGTACTGGCTGACGCAGATGATCACGTCGGTGACTTTCTGCAGCACCCGCTCGATCCACGCATAGACCTTCTGCTTGGACGGCGAGCTTTCCATCAGGAACGAAAACGCATGCGGGCAGTAGACGATTTTCGGCTTGCGCCATGGTCGCAACAGCACGCACACAACACGGCCGATCACCCCGGAAAAGGTGCTGTGCAAATGCACCACGTCTGGTTTTTCCTTGAGCAGCACCTGGCTCAGACGCCAAGCGAAACGCAGCAGCGACGGCACGTTACGGCCACTGCGTGGAAAGGTGCGCACCTGCTGCGGGGCGATGCCGTGCAGCTCCCTGGCCTGATCCTCGGGTACCAGATAGACCAGTTGATAATTCGCTGCGTCGTCCTCGGGTGATGCCGAGATCGTGCGGATCACCGTCGCCACGCCACCTTTGATCGTCTCTGCCACGTGCAGTATTTTTTTCACAACTCACCCACTTCAAACAGGAAAGAACAATCGGCAACCATCAGGATTTGTCGGACGCGTATTCGTAGTTGTAATAGCCAGTGCCGCCGTAATAGCTGGCCGCACGCTTCTCGACGCCGTTGAACACCGCGCCTTTCAACTCGATGCCGTTCTGGGCGAAGCGGCGAATGGTCAGTTCGATCTCTTTGGCCGGGTTCACCCCGAAGCGGGTGACGATCAGGCTGATGCCGGCCTCGCGACCGACGATGGCGGCATCGGTCACTGCCAGCAGTGGCGGCGTGTCGATGATCACCAGGTCGTAGCGCTCGCTGAGTTCGGCCAGCAGCTCGCGGAAGTTGGCGTGCATCAGCAGCTCGGAAGGATTGGGCGGCACTTGCCCCCGGCTGATGAAATGCAGGTTGTCGACTTCGACTTTGTTGATCGCCTGCTCAAGGGTGCAGCGCTTGACCAGCAGGTCGGACAGACCATTGCTGATCGGCGTGTTGAGGGTTTTGTGCAGATGCCCTTTGCGCATGTCGGCATCGATCAGCACCACGCGCTGGCCGCTGAGGGCCATGACCGCCGCGAGGTTGGACGAGACGAAGGTCTTGCCGACCTGTGGGCTCGGCCCGGAAATCATGATGCGGTTGTTGGTCGAATCGAGCCCGGCAAAGTGCAGGCAGGTGCGCAGGCTGCGGATCGATTCGATAGACAGATCAGTCGGGTTGCGCAGCGCCAGCAGGTACGCCGGCTTGTCGACGCCGTCGCGGGCGCGGCCCTTTTTGTTGTCCTCTTCTTCCTGCAAGGCGCTGTAGGGAATCGACGCGTAAACCGGCAGGCCCAACTGCTCGATGCCTTCTGGACCTTCAAGGCCTCGGCTAAGGGATTTGCGCAGCAGCACCAGCGCCACGCCGACAAACGCGCCGAGCAATGTCGCGATCAGCACGATCAGTGGTTTCTTCGGTTTGATCGGATTGGTCAGGTCGACATCGGCAGTGTCGATCAAGCGCACGTTGCCGACGGCCCCGGCGCGGACGATGTCGAGCTCCTGGGATTTGTTCAGCAACTGCGTGTAGATCTGCGAAGCCACCTCGACGTCGCGGGTCAGGTTGAGCAATTCCTGCTGAGTGGCCGGCAAGTCCTGAACCTTGCCCTCGAGAGATTTCTGCTGCTGGGTCAGCTCGCCGATCTGCGTCATCAAGGCGCGATAGGCCGGGTGCTGTTTGGTGAACTTGCGATCGAGTTCGGCCTGCTGCATTTTCAGCTCGGAGATGCGCGTTTCCAGCGCCACCGACTGGCCCAGCACCGACTGGGTTTCCAGCGAGATGTTCACGGTCTTGCCGTGGGTCTGGTAGGCATTCAAGGCGTCGCTGGCCTTGGCCAGATCACGCTTGACCTGGGGCAACTGGCTTTGCAGAAACGCGAGGCTCTGCGCGGCTTCCGCCGAAGTGCGCCGTACGTTTTGCTCGACGTAGAGCGAGGCGATCTTGTTGAGGATCTTCACCGCCTCGGCGGCGTCGGAGCTGGCCAGCGCCAGACGAATGATCCCCGACTCCTTGCCCTGTTCGGAGATATCCAGCGCGTCCTGATAGCCCTGGATGGTCACGATGCGTGGATTGCGCACCACCTGAAAGCGCGTGCCGGGGTTGGCCGCCAGTTGCGCGATCTGCCCTTCCACGCCGTCGTTGGCAAACGCTTCGCCGGCCACGCCTTCGGCGAGCAGATTGTCGTTTTCATCGAACAGTTGAAAACGCTGCTGTTCGCCGGCGACCAGGGTGAGTTTCTTGCCGAGCAGGTCTTTCGGCAATTGCAGCCGGTTGAACTCCAGACGCTCCCCACCCCAGGCGTAACTGTTCAGGCCGAAACGCGGCGGCGCGACGCTGGTCTCGCTGTCACCGCGATAGCGCCGTGAGAGAAAGCCGCCGATCAACGGGAACGTGTTGGGGGTGACGTCGATATCCAGGCGCAGGTCGTCAACGGTTTTGCCGATCACCGCGCGGGATTTGATGATGCCGATTTCGGTCACCGACGGCGATTGCCCGCCGAGCATGCTGTTGAGGTCGGAGAAACCGAGCATGTCGTTCTTTTTCGGTTCGACCTGCACCAGCGCGTTCGCCAGGTACACCGGCGTTGCCAGCACCGCATAGGCGACGCCGGTGACCATGAAGGCACCGGTCAGCGCGCCGATCAGCCACTTCTGGTCGATCAGGCTGCCGAAGATGCCGAGCAGATCAATACTGTCTTGATCATTGTCGCGGGTGCCGATTACGGACGGTAACTGCATAAGTCTGTTCTTACCATTTACTGTTCTGAAGAATATTCATCAATGCCCGAGACGCTTCGCCCATGAACTAACAGCATCTTCAATCAATGCGTGGGCATGAATAAACGCGGCTTTGCCTTGACGATACGGATCATGTATTTCGCGCTCGCTCTGCCATTTACCGAGCAGAAACACTTTGCCTCTGGCGTGCGAGGCAATCTTCAGCACTTGATTGACGTGGGCTTTTTCCATGACCAGGATCAGGTCCGAGTCATTGACGATGTCCGAAGTCAGTTGCCGCGCCTTGAAGGCCTCGGCGCAATGCCCGTGCTCTTCGAGAACCTGCCGCGCCGAGGCTTCCACGCCCTCGCCCACGCGGGCAGACAAGCCGGCAGAGGACACAGTGATGGCGGACGGGCCCAGCGCGTTGCGCAGCAGCAGTTCAGCCGTCGGACTTCGGCATATATTGCCCACGCAGACAACCAGGATCTTTTTGAACAAGTCTTGCTTTCCTGTGTAATATCAAACAGCCAACATGCCGTGAAAGTTAATGAACCCTCACGACTTTCCTGCACTCAGAAATAGCTTCGCCCTGTTAGTACAGGAACATTAAGTACCACAGCGTTTTAAGCCGCCCCAATCACAATTAGCGGACTAAAAATAACTGTGATTTTCAGTTGCTGTTTTCCTGACAAAAAATAACATTCGCGCACTTAGTGCCATCACCGTTATCGGAAATTGAGTAACGGGATAAACATTCGTAGTTGTCATTCTCTTCAGGAGAGCAGACATGAAAACAGCACAGCGCAATACACTCGCCGCCCTCGCCCTGATGGCGCTCGGTGCCACCAGCCAGGTTCACGCCAGTGAGCTGTTCCCCAACCTTCCAGCAAAAACCATCGGCGTGCAGGTGAAAATCCAGAGCTTCACCGCCGCCGATGCCGCGCAAATCAAGGCAGCAGGCTTCAGCTTTGTGCGCTTCGGTGTGTGGAGCGACAGCCTCACCGCCAAGACGTATCAGAAACAGGTCAGCGACGCCTTCGCCGCCGCCGCTTCCGCCGGCCTGCCGGTGCTGCTGACGGTGCGCGCAATCAAGGCACTGCCGGCCACTTCGCCCGAGGAGCTGAACGCCGCCGGCGCTAAGTTCGCCAACACCGTGACCGGGCTGGAAAAAACCTGGAGTTCGCAATTGGTGGCGATCGAAATCTGGAACGAGCCGGACCTGGAAACCTATTGGCCGACGCGCAATTTCGATACCACCTTCGTGCCGTTCATGGCCGGCATGTGCAAGGCCTTCGAAGCTCAGCCGCAGACGACGCCACGGGTCGGTTTCGGCTTCGCCCGGCCGCCAAGCGCGGGCTCGGCGTCGACGGTGGCGATGAAAAGTATCGTCAGCGATTACCCGAAATGCCTCAACGCGGTTTCCTATCATCCTTATGGGATGACCACGACGCAGATCAGCAACGCACAGACCTTCATCCAACAGAACTTCAATCTGCCGGGGGTCATCAGTGAATGGGGGGTTTCGGCCCTCGCCTCCAACGGTGGTCCTGAGGGACAAGCAACCAAGATCAACGCGTTTATTACCGACGTTAAACGCCTGAATATTCCGCTGACCTCTATCTATGAATGGCGGAACAGTGATTCGGGCAGCAACGATCGCGAGAAGAACTTCGGCTTTCTCACCTCTGACGGTCAGCCAAAACCGGCGCGGTTGTCCGTGGAAGGTGTGTTGAACGCTGAGTAGGACATGGGCAACCGGCCTGTTCACAGGTCGGTTGCTTTGAACCTGTGGGCTGTTTTGGCATCGTATTCAGCGACACCGCGCCCCACCTTTCAAACAATCGTTTTCAGGTTGTTGCCACCGGGGCCATCGATCCACGAATGCACCCTTGAGTGCCCGTCAGCGCTCGGGTAATGTCTTCAGACCCATAGGATAGAGCACGCCCATGACTTCCAAGCTGGAACAACTCAAACAGTTCACCACCGTAGTTGCCGACACCGGCGACTTCGAAGCGATCGCCCGAGTCAAACCGACCGATGCCACCACCAACCCTTCCCTGCTGCTCAAGGCTTCGGCCATTCACGGTTACGCCGAACTGCTGAACGATTGCGTTCGCGACTGCAAGGGCGATGTCGGCCTGGCCAGCGACCGTTTCGGCGTCGCAGTGGGCAAGGAAATCCTCAACGTGGTTCCGGGCCGCATTTCCACCGAAGTGGATGCGCGTCTGTCCTTTGACCAGGATGCGATCCTCAAGCGTGCGCATCGCCTGATCGAGCTGTACGACAAGGCCGGCGTCGGCCGCGACCGCGTGCTGATCAAGATCGCCTCGACCTGGGAAGGCATCCGCGCCGCCGAAATCCTCGAGAAGGAAGGCATCCAGACCAACCTGACCCTGCTGTTCTCCTTCGCCCAGGCCGCCGCCTGCGCCGACGCCGGGGTGTTCCTGATTTCGCCGTTCGTGGGCCGTATCTACGACTGGTACAAGAAGGCCAACGGCAACGACTACACCGGCGCCGATGATCCTGGCGTGCAGTCGGTGACGCGCATCTACAACTACTACAAGGCCAATGACTACAAGACCGTGGTCATGGGCGCCAGCTTCCGTAACATCAACCAGATCGAACAACTGGCTGGCTGTGATCGCCTGACCATCAGCCCGGAACTGCTGGAGAAGCTGGCCGCCGATACCGGCAAGCTGGAACGCAAACTGGCGCCGGGCAATGCCGGTGAAGCGCGTCTGAGCCTCAACGAAGCGCAATTCCGCTGGTTGTCCAACGAAGACGCGATGGCCACCGAGAAACTGGCTGAAGGCATCCGTCAGTTCGCCCGCGACCAGGAGAAGCTGGAAGCGTTGCTGCAGGCCAAGCTGTGATTTGAGTTTGTAGAATGCAAAAAGGGCGAACCTGTGAGGGTTCGCCCTTTTTTATGGTGACTGGTGATAAACATGTGGGAGCGAGCCTGCTCGCGAAGAGGCTGGCCTAAGCATCCTCAATTCACTGAATCAATGCCGCTCCAGCGCATTCACCAGATCATGAAACGCTTCACGATTGGAATCGTTCAGGCCCATGAGAATCTTGTGCGCTTCCAGCACCTTGATTCGCACCACTTCTTCGGATTGGTCCTGATCCGGCAGGTCGTCCAGGCACTCCGGGCACGGCACCGGGTGGTTGACGATGTTGAACACCTGCTCGAAGCCCATCGACTGCAAAAGCCGAGTGATGTCTTCGTGGGTGGTGACAACCGTCGGCAACAGGCCGACCTTCTGCCGCGACAGGATCGACAGTTTGGCCAGCAGGCCCAAGGTGGTGCTGTCGATGCTGCGGGTTTCGGTCAAATCGATCACGATCGCGTTGAAATTCAGCGCGGTGAAGATTTTCTCAATAGTCGCATCCAACGCCGAACACAGGGTCAGGCGAACTTCACCGACGAACTTCAGGACGAAGGTGCCGTCCTGCTCGGCGAACTGGATTCTACCGGTACTCATTGAAGATTCCTGCTCAACACCAACAGGGCGATATCATCCGGCATCTCCCCCAGCGTGGCCAAACCAAACACTTGCCGCAGACCATCCAGGCTGCCGCCCGCTGACTTCACCCGTTCGGGCAAAGCAGCCTCTTTTTCTTTGAGCGTTGCTTCCGGCAAAAGGTCCAGAATGCCATCAGACATCAGCGTCAGGCTGAACGTCGGCGGCAGCTCAAGCACGTGGTCTTCGTAGGTGGCTTCATTGAAAAGCCCCACCGGCAGGCCACGGCCTTCGAGATAACGAACACTGTCAGGCGTGTACAACACAGGCAAAGGCAGATGGCCGCCGATGCTATAGGTCAACAAACCGGTCTCCTCGTCGATGACTCCACCGACCATTGTGACGTGTTTACCCAGCTTACAACTGATCAGCCCCCGGTTGATATGACCGAGCACTTCCGAAGGCTTGAACTCCGGCAAGGTACCGCTGCGTTTCGACTCGAAGAGCAAACGCGTGGTCATGAACTTCAACAGCACGGTGACGAAGGCCGATGACGCGCCATGCCCGGAAACATCCGCCAGATAAAACGCGACCCGGCGTTCGTCAACGCGGAAATAGTCGACAAAATCACCCGACAGGTACAGCGACGGGATGATCTGGTGGGCAAAATTGAATTCGTCGATGCTCCACGGGCTTTCCGGCAGCATGTTCATCTGCACCTGGCGACCGGCGTTCTGGTCTTCCTGGAGCAGGTTCAGGCTGGCTTCAAGCTCGCGGTTGGCCTTTTCCAGCTTCTCGCTGTAGCGCTGGTTTTCCAGCAGCAGCCGCGCACGATCCAGGGCCCGGCGCACGGAATGCTCGAGCACAGCCAGATCTTCGAGAGGCTTGATCAGGTAATCCGCAGCGCCCAGGCGCAGGGCCTCGACCGCGTCGTTCATCACCCCGGCACCCGAGACCACGATCACCGGCGTCTCCGGTGAGCGCTCGGTGACCTGACGGATCAGTTCGAGACCGCCCATCTGCGGCATGCGCAGATCGCAGATGACCAGATCGGGCTCGTCTTGCTCGAATACCTGAAGACCCTGTTGACCGTTGCCGGCCTGCAGGACGCTGAAACCACTGTCTTCCAGATAGGCCGCGAGGCTCGCGCGCACTACCTCGTCATCATCGATTATCAGCAGCGTGGCACTGGTTTTTGGCATGTGGGCAAACGGCGCCAGAATTAGGTTGGCGTAGTGAGCGGGGCAACGGCCCTGCGCAGACTACTGGATTCGCTTTCTAGCCTCTCTGTTGCAGCGCTTTCAAGCATTCGCCTGGCGCGCGGTTTTAAACAGAGGTGCCCTTCTAAGGCGCAGACGGTACTCCCATCCGCAGAGCGTTTCAAGCATGCGCCGATTGTCGCTTGACGACTTTGTTTGTCAAATCACCGGGAGTTATAAGAACGGCTCCCACGGTAACCCGATGGAAGGTAGCGGCAGTCGCAGGCGACGCTCTGGCGCGGACAAAAAAGGCGACCCGAGGGTCGCCTTCCTGTCGCTGGTCGAAATCAGAAATCGTCTTCGACCTGACCGTCCTTCACCTTGAACTCGCGGTTCTGCAGGTAAGCGTTGCGGATGAAGGTGTATTTGTCGCCGCTGATCAGCTTCTCGCTCGACAGCAGGCTGGCGCGGGTGTCGACGATGTTCAGGCCGAAGATCGAGTTACGCGTCGGCACGTGGTCGATGTAGCGGTAAGCGCCGGTGAAGCTGTCGACGTATTTCGACGGTGCGTCACGCAGGGTGCTCGGCCCCATCAGCGGCAGCATCACGTACGGGCCGCTGCCCACGCCCCAGTAACCGAGGGTCTGACCGAAGTCTTCGTCGCTGCGGTTCAAGCCCATCTTAGTGCCGACATCAAAGAAGCCGAGCAGACCGAAGGTGGTGTTGAAAATCAGTCGGGCGGTATCAACGCCCGCTGCAGCGGGTTTGGCCTGGAGAATGTTGTTCGCCAGGTTGGTGACGTCACCGACGTTGCGGAACATATTGTGAATGCCGTCTTCAACGAACTGCGGGGTGATGAACTCATAACCCTGCGCCAATGGCTTCAGCGCGTAGGTGTCAACGAAGTCGTTGAACTGGAAAATCGGCCGGTTGACGCTTTCCCAAGGGTCTTCTTCGGTGGCCGCCTGGGTGGCGAACGGCGCCAGCAACAGGCTGGCACATACACTTAGCTGAGTGAGCGAAGGGCTCCAGCGCATAGAAAAACTCCTTGGATTTGATACTGGCGCGGACCTCTCGGCCCAAGCATTAAGGCCGCTAGTATAAGCGTAAACGGCGATTTGGGCAGTGCGCCGCTGCAAGGATATGCAGGAAGTTTCCTACGCAGGCTTTCACCCGCCTGTCATGCAACTGTCACCCGCGCGGCCTAGTCTTGAGCGTTATTTCAGGGACGTTGCCATGACTCACGCCGAAACCTTGCCCGTCGCCGCGCCCGGCCTGACTGCCGTGCTGTTCGGCCTGAGCGGTTGCCTGGTGGATTTCGGTGCCCGCGCCGCGCAACAGCTCAACGCCCAGCCGGAACATGCCAAAACTACACCCGGCGCACTCGATAGCCTGAAAAGTTTGCAGCGCCAGGGAATTCCTTGCGCGTGGCTCGACGAATTGCCCCCTGCCCTCGCTCAGCCACTGGCCGCCTCGCTGCCAGACTGGATCAAACCGACGCAACATTCAGCAACAATGAATCCATGGCCAGCGCCCAACGCGTGCTGGCAGGCGTTGATGAGTTTGAACATCGACCGCCTCGATGGCTGCGTGCTGGTCAGCGGTGAGCCGCGCCTGTTACAGGCCGGTCTGAATGCCGGGTTATGGACGATTGGCCTGGCGTCCTGCGGCTCGCTATGCGGCCTGAGCCCGAGCGAGTGGCAGGCTTTGTCACAAAAGGAACGCGAAAAGTTGCGCGGCAAGGCAACCGTACAGTTGTTCGGCCTGGGTGTGCATTCGGTGATCGATCATCTCGGCGAACTGGACGCCTGCCTCGCCGACATCAGCTTGCGCCGCGCCAAAGGCGAAAAGCCCTGATCGGCGTCATGCAGGTTTACCGAGAGTGGATTAATCTAAAGGTCAGCCACAGACCTTTGGCGCGTGGCTGCGGTCAATGCCAGTGCCTATTGATAAAAGGAAACCACCATGCCCGCCCAAGAACTGCAAAAACAGCTCGATACCCTGCGCGAGCAGCTGGAACACAATCCACCGCTGTCGGAAGCCGAGCGTGAGGATCTGCATGCGCTGATGGCGCAGATCGAATCGGAAATCCAGCTGGAAACTGCCACCCAGGACGCGAGCATCGCCGACGGCGTGAACCTGGCGGTCGAGCGCTTCGAAGTCGAACACCCGGCGATCGCCGGCACCCTGCGCAATATCATGAATACGCTGGGCAGCATGGGCATCTGACGCCCCGCCTAACAAAAAAGCCCTGCCAGCGATGGCAGGGCTTTTTCATTTGCAAAATGTGCATGCTAGCCCTTGTGGGAGCGAGCCTGATCGCGAAGGCGTCGTGTCAGTCGACGTCATCGTTGCATGAAACACCGCATTCGCGAGCAGGCCCACTCCCACAAGGGATATCGCACATTCCGTTTCTTTATTGACGTACGAGCCGGTGATTCGGCAGCTGCACCTGTTCAGTGCTGCGATACGGGTTGATATCCAGCCCACCCCGGCGCACATAGCGCGCAAACACCGTGAGTTTCTCCGGCTTCAACAACCGCTGCAGATCAAGAAAAATCCGCTCCACGCATTGCTCATGGAAGTCCGAATGCTGGCGGAAGCTGACGATGTACTCCAGCAGGCTGGCGTGATCCAGCGCCGCGCCGCGATATTCCACCACGACGCTGCCCCAGTCCGGCTGGCTGGTCACCGGGCAGTTGGATTTCAGCAGATGGCTGTGCACGCTCTCCTCGACCACGCGCGAATTGTCGCAACGCAGCAGCTCCGGACGCGGGTGCTCATAATTGCTCACGCTGATATCCAGATCATCGATGCACACGCCCGGCAACGCCACCACGCCTTCAGCTTCCACGTCTTTCAGACTGCGCACCCGCACGCCCACCGGTTTGCCGGCAGCGGCGGACAGATCCTTGACCAGCGTCGCTTCCAGCGTGGCGACGTCGGCGAACGGCGTCTGGTTCAGCGAATTGAGGTAGAGCTTGAACGACTTTGATTCGATGATATTCGGCGAGTCCGCCGGGATGCTGAATTCAGCGATCGCCACCACCGGTTTGCCCGAGGGCAGCAGCCACGACAGCTCGAAGCAGTTCCAGAAATCCACGCCTTTATACGGCAGGGTTTCGGCGGTCAGGCCCAGCTCGGCCCATTTCGCGGTGCGCGGAATCGGGAACAGCAGGGACGGCGTGTAGGTGGCGATGTATTCGCTGGATTTGCCCAGCGGCGAATGTTCGGCTGCGGGATGCATGGCGGAAACCTGACTGAATAATCAGCGGATTCTACCAGCCTTTGCCCGCGCCTTTGAGTGCTTACTGACTGACTGTCAGTTTGCCGACCATGCCGGCCTGATAATGCCCGGGGATATTGCAGGCAAACTCGAGCGCCGCGGCCTTGCTGAAAGTCCAGTTCAACTCGGCGGTTTTGCCCGGCTCGACCAGCACGCTGTTGAGGTCGTCATGCTGCATGCCATGGCCCATCGCCGCGTGATCCATGCCCGCCATGTCGTGGGACATTTCTTTCATGCCGGTAGGCGTAAGCATGCCGCTTTGCTGCATCTGCAACATTTCCTGCTGGTGACTGGCATGCATCGCCGCATCACCGAGGTTGAATTCATGCAGTAACTGGCCTTTATTCACCAGCACAAAGCGAACCGTCTCACCGGCCTTGACCTGTATGGCTTTCGGGTCGAAGTTCATGTCGCCCATGACGATTTCGATAGTCCGCGTGGCCTGGCTCGCCGCTGCCGGCTGGCCGAAGGCGAAGGTGTGCACCGGTGTCGCCCAGGCTGGCGTACTCAATGCCAGCAGACAGGCGGCTATTTTCAGGGAGGTGCGCAAAAACATGGTCGTACTCCAACAAGAGAAGGTTCAGCCTGTGGGAAACTCTAACCACCCAGGGCTGGCATCGACCTGACAAGCAGATTACAACTTTGTCAGCTTGGCGCTTATCGCCGGATCTCACGGTATAACGCCTTCGCCCCTCTAAACACCAACCCCGCCCGAGTCGCCCATGAAACTGTTGATCGTCGAAGACCAAGCGAAAACCGGCCAGTACCTGCGTCAGGGCCTGACCGAGGCCGGATTCAATACCGAGCTGGTGGCTGACGGGATCAGCGGCCAGCAATTGGCCTTGAGCGGCGACTACGCGCTGTTGATCCTCGATGTAATGCTGCCCGGGCGCAGTGGCTGGCAGATTCTCCAAGCGGTGCGCAGCTCCGGCCTCGACACGCCGGTACTTTTTCTCACCGCCAAAGACGCGGTGGAGGACAGGGTTCACGGCCTCGAACTGGGCGCCGACGATTATCTGGTCAAGCCATTCGCCTTCTCCGAATTGCTCGCTCGGGTGCGCAGCCTGTTGCGGCGTGGCAGCGCGATCGCCCAGGAAACCAGCCTGCAACTGGCCGATCTGCGCCTGGATCTGATCCGCCGCCGGGTCGAACGCAGCGGCCAGCGCATCGACCTGACCGCCAAGGAATTCGCCCTGCTGGAAATGCTCTTGCGCCGCCAAGGTGAAGTGTTGCCGAAGTCTCTGATTGCTTCGCAGGTCTGGGACATGAATTTCGACAGCGACACCAACGTCATCGAAGTGGCGATCCGCCGATTGCGCCTGAAGATCGACGATGACTTTCCCAACAAGTTGATCCACACCGTGCGCGGCATGGGTTACGTGCTCGAAGAGCGTTCGCTGTGATGCGTAGCCTGTCCTTGAGCACGCGCCTGGCGCTGTTGTTTGCCGCCTGCACTGCGGTGGTCTCGCTGTTCGCCGGGGTGCTGTTCGACCGCGCCAGCGAGGCGCACTTCATCGAACTTGACCAGCAACAACTGGAGACGAAACTGATCGGCCTGCGCCGCGCCTTGCAGGATCTCCAACCTGCCCAGCGCGAGGCGCGGCTGGCCGATGAACTCAGCCGTCAGGCCGATCTGTCGCTGCGCATCACCAGTGGCGACGGCCAGCACTGGTATGACAGCTCGGTGCAAATTCCGAAGAATCTGCCACTGCAAACAGGCCTGTCGACCATCAGCCATGACGGCACCGATTACCGCGTGCTGCGCGCCCCGCTCTACCCGGACGCAGCGGATTCGCCACAACTGACGCTGCTGCTGGACATCACCCATCACCAGCATTTTCTTACGCGCATGCAGCATCTGATCTGGCTGACCGTCGGCCTGTCGGCGTTGGCCACTGCACTGCTCGGCGCCTGGGCCGCGCGCAGCGGTCTGCGCCCGTTGCGGCGGATGAGCGCAGTGGCCCGTGGGATTTCCGCGCAATCGCTGAATGCCCGCCTGCCTGAAGAGAAGATGCCGCCAGAGCTTGCGGAAATGGCCTACAGCTTCAACGCCATGCTCGAACGCCTCGACGACTCGTTTCAGCGCCTCTCGGCATTCTCCGCCGACATCGCCCATGAACTGCGCACACCGTTGTCGAATCTGCTGACCCACACCCAGGTCACCCTCACCCGCCCACGCGCACTGGAGGATTACCGCGAAGCGCTGCACAGCAACCTCGAAGAACTGCAATGGATGGCGCAACTGGTCAACGACATGCTCTACCTTGCCAAGGCTGACCACGGCTTGCTGATGCCCAAGCGCGAACCGCTGGAGCTGGCGGATGAGGCCGACATGCTGCTGGAGTTTTTTGCGCCATTGGCGGAAGACGCTGGCGTGAGTTTGAGCCGTGAAGGTGAGGCGCAAATCGAAGGTGATCGCGGCATGTTGCGCCGGGCCTTGTCGAACCTGCTGGATAACGCACTGCGGTTTACCCCGGCCGAGGGTTATGTGCGCTTGAGCATCGTCGACGAGGGGGAAACCGTGCGCGTCTGCGTCGAGAACAGTGGCGAGGGTATTTCCGCGCAATTACTGCCACGTCTGTTTGACCGCTTCTATCGAGCGGATCCGGCGCGGCAGGAAGGCAGCAGTGAGCATGCGGGGTTGGGGCTGGCGATCACCCAGTCG